>JAHFOH010000104.1 GCA_023266955.1 Nitrososphaerota archaeon | reverse complement strand
ATTTCAGCAGGAGCTCTAGCTGCAGGGCTCTCAGGAAAAGGGCCCGCTGTTTCGGCCGTGTGCAAAAGGGACAAGGTTCCGGGAATAGTGGAATCATGGTCAAGGCTAGATGGACAGCTAATTCAAGCCAGAGTGAACAACGGAAGAGCTGAAGTGATGAACTAGTATGGTCAAAGTTAGGGTGTATCCTTCAGTTCTTTCTGGCAGAATTCGGGCGCCTCCGAGCAAGAGCTACACCCATAGAGTAGTTGTGATGGCCAGCCTGGCTTACGGCATTTCCAAGATAGAGAACCCACTCGTAGCTCGTGATACTGTTGCGACATTTAACGCATGCAAGGCTATTGGAGCCACTGTTCATGACAAGAGCGGCATGCTAGAAATTTCCGGGACCAGCACTCTCAGTGTTCCTGACGATATCATGGACGCGAAAAATTCTGGTACAACGTTGCGTATAATGACTGCCGTTTCAAGTTTGATTCCAAGCGGCTTTGCAGTGTTGACTGGTGACTCAAGCATTCGCCGAAGACCGATGCAGCCCTTGCTTGATGCGCTTACTGCCTTGGGTTCGGAATGTTGGTCAGCTAGAGGAGATGGTAGGGCCCCTATCATTGTGAGGGGAGGTGGTCTCGAAGGCGGAAGAGTCGCAATCAAGGGCGATGTATCATCGCAATTTATCTCAGCGCTACTCATCGCGTCGGCCATGGCGAAGAATGAAACCTCTATCGAGGTTATGGACAACCTTGTTTCTAGGCCGTATGTTGACGTCACTCTAGAAACAATGAAGAAATTTGGGGTGAAGGTACAGAGAGATGGATACGGTTTCTACAAAGTCCCAGAGGGGCAAGAATATGTCCCGACGAGCTTCAGCGTTCCTGGCGATCTTAGCTCCTCTGCTATTATGCTAGCTGGAGCGACACTAACTGGTGGTCACGTTTCGATAGAGGGACTAGACCCAGATTTCCCACAGGCTGATTGGGCTTTTACAGATTTTGTAAAAAGGATGGGGGCAAAGGTAAATGTCGATCGGAACGCCAAGACTGTAACAGTTAGCTCGTCTAACAAACTGAATGGTGGCACATTCGATCTCTCCGATTCGCCGGATCTTCTACCAGTAATGGCTGTCCTAGCTACAAAGGCAAAAGGAGACGTTTCTCTTGTAGGGATTGGGCACGCTCGGTTGAAGGAAACGGATAGAATCTCAATTTTAGCTCACGAGTTATCCAAGATGGGTGTATTGGTGAAAGAGGGTAAGGATAGCCTCACAATTCGCTCGCACAGGGAGGTGAAGAAATGCGTCCTCGATTCACATGGAGACCACAGGCTCTTCATGACATTCTGCGCAATTGGATTAGGTACTCCGGAAGGTTTGGCAGTGGAGGGGTTAGAAACTTCTGACATCTCATACCCAAATTTCATTGCTGATATTCAGAGATTAGGCGGAAAGATTGAGGTGCTCAATAATTGACTGGAAACATCTTAGGCGAAAGGTTCGTAGTGGTCAGTTTCGGAGAAAGTCACGGTAAGTGCGTGGGCGCAGTGATAGATGGATGTCCAGCGGGCCTGCCAATCACTCAGGAAGAAATTCAGAGGGAGCTTGACTTACGCAAGCCTGGCCAGTCCTTAGTCACTACCATGCGCATGGAAGGAGATAGAGTAGAAGTACTCTCAGGTGTCTTCGAAGACTTCACCACTGGCGCTCCGATCTGTCTCATAATTAGAAATGCAGACATAGATTCGAAATCATATGAGAAAATCCTTGGCACTCCGCGTCCGGGGCATGCGGATTATACTGCCCTTGAGAAGTATCGCGGATTCGCCGACTATCGGGGAGGCGGGAGATTTTCCGGAAGAATCACTGCCTCTTACGTCATGGCGGGTGCCATCGCAAAAAAACTGCTCAAACATGTTCTAAACGTGGAGATAATTGCCTATACTATGGAAATAGGAGGCGTAAGAGCAGGACCTTTCACGCTAGAGGATGCTCGGACCTATCGTTACAGCAACGAAGTTAGATCCCCAAATCCGGAATCAGCAGAGCTCATGAAGAAGAAGATCCTTGAGGAGAAGGCCAAAGGAGATAGCGTAGGAGGGGTCGTGGAATGTATTGCGCTAAACGTCCCAATTGGTGTGGGTGAGCCAGTATTTTCCTCTTTGGATTCGGAGCTTAGCAAGGCAGTTCTATCAATACCTGCCGTGAAGGGGGTAGAGTTTGGAGCTGGTTTCGAGGCGGGTAGAAGAAGAGGCTCGGAGAATAACGACCAGTACGTTGTTGAAAACAGTCAAATTAGAACGATAACAAACAATTCTGGCGGAATCCTCGGCGGACTATCGAACGGAATGCCTATTCAGTTCAGAGTAGCTTTCAAGCCGGCTGCATCGATTGGCAAAGTTCAGAAAACCGTCAACGTCACTACTATGGAAGAGACAGACATCGTTGTTCCCGGTAGACATGATCCATCAGTAGTTCCTCGAGCTGTTCCCGTGGTGGAGAATGTTACCGCACTGGTTCTAGCCGATCTAGCGATTCGCGGAGGTCTAATCCCCCCTGTGCTAGGAGAAAAGACGACGTTAAGGAAAATCCCTCAATGAAACGCAAAGTCAAACTAGAGGCTTTCAGGGATGATATCAAAGGAATCACGCTAGAGATTATCCGTCTCACAAGTAAACGTGCCTCCATTAGCAAACAGATAGCCAAGCTGAAGGCTAAGGAAGGCTTGGCTGTTGAAAACCCAGAAGTCGAAAAAGAGCTGAGGAGAACCGTTCTTGAGGCGTGCGAAAAATACGGGTTAGATAGAGAGTTGGGGCTTCGACTGCTCAGCCTTCTCGTCAAAGATTCAACACGCTTGCAAAGTGAGCAAATGGGCAAGATCCAGTCACCGATTTCAGTGTTTTCCGAGGCGAAAGCGCTAGAAAAGGAGGGAAGGAAGGTAATTCACCTGGAGATCGGAGAGCCAGATTTTCCTCCTCCTCCCTCTGTAGTTAAAGAGGTCATAAGATCGATAAGCTCGGGAGAAACTCACTACACGGAACCTCAAGGAATCCTCGAATTACGTGAGAGTATTGCCACCCGTCTGAATGAGCGCTTCGGACGTGATGTGAAGGCGAAACAAGTCATAGTGACGCCAGGCGCAAGGTTCGCCCTCTACATCAGCATGGCATCCACCATTACAGCAGGTGACGAGGTCATAATGTTTCAGCCCATGTGGCCGGCAGCCAAGCAATGTGTTGATCGCTTAGGTGGTCGAGCCAGAGTGCTTCGAACAGAAATGGAGAATGGGTGGGCTCCCAGTATGGATGAGCTATCAGACGCAATCAACGAGGCTACGAAAATGATAGTTCTGAATTATCCTAACAATCCGACGGGGAAGATCCTTGAAGAGAGTGTACTCAGAAGCATCGTCGATTTGGCACGGAAAAATAACCTGATAGTGCTGAGCGATGAGGTCTACTTTGCATACGCGTTCAAAGCTTTCAAGAGCATCCTTGAGTTTCCTGAATGTCGGAGCATCTGCATTTCCTCGTTTTCGAAGACTTATGCCATGACTGGCTTTAGGATAGGCTATGCAATTTCAGACGCGGATACCATCTCAAGGTTGACTAAACTTCAGTCCCTTTCTCTGACAAGCGTGGCTGAGTTTGTTCAAAGAGCTGCGGTAAAAGCTCTCGAGGCCAAAGATTATGTTCAGAAGAATGTGCGCGCCATTAAGCAGAGGGTCGCAGCGGCTTCTAAAGAGTTGAAGAAGCTGCCGATATCGCTCTATCCACCTGATGGGGGTCTCTACCTGTTCCCAAGAGTTGAGTCGGACGGATTCGATAGTGAAAACTTCGCTTCAGAACTCTTGAAGAATCACTATGTGGCCATTACGCCTGGAAATGTCTTCGGCGACTATCCCGATTGCCTCAGATTATCGGTCTGTCAGCCAGAACAGATCCTTTTTGACGGCATAAAGAGGTTGGGAGAAATGCTCAGATGAGGGTCACCATCATAGGCGGAGCAGGGAGAATGGGGACATGGTTCGCAAACTACTTCGTCGAAAAGGGCCATACAGTTAGAATCTTTGACGTTCGGAGGAGAAAGGCAGGGGAGGTTGCTAAGAAGCTAGGTGTAGAATCTGTCAATGACGTTTCTCGAGCAGTGGAAAATTCCGACCATATCCTGGTTTCCGTTCCCATTGAAGCTACACCTACCGTGCTAAGAGAATTAGCCCCACTGCTGAGAAAGGACGTAATTTTGGCAGAGATAGCCTCCTTAAAGAAGAGGGCTGAACCAGTCCTCCGGCAGATAGGTCGGAGGGGCATCCTTGTCCTTTCAATTCATCCGTTATTCGGACCAGGAGCCAATGATATAGTTCGGAAGAAAATCGCTTTGATCCCAATCTCCGATGAGCAGAGAGAGATAGCTGCCGCAAAGCAACTTTTCCCAGAAGCTAACCTCCTTACTATAGGGGCTGATGAACATGATAGGATCATGGCAGCTGTTCTTTCGCTAACACACTTCGTCAACTTGGTCTACGCTTCAGCATTAGCCCATGAGAACATCTCGGCTCTGAGGAAGTTTGCGGGTCCGAGCTTCTTAACACAGTTGACACTGGCCCAAAGTGTGCTCTCGGAAGATCCGTCCAACTACTTCTCCACTCAGTCCTTGAATAAGTCCACTATACCATATCTTCGCAAGTTCCTTAGCGGCTTTCAGATGTTGAGTGCTCTGCTTCAGAATCAGGATAGAAGCGGATTCATCCAATTTTTCCTAAAGTGCAGAAAGTGGCTCTACACTGATCCGAAAGCGGATACGGCGTATCAGAAGATGTACAAGATCCTTGACGAGATCGGGAACTAGTCGCCAGCTACGATAGAGCAAAGTAACTGAAGACCCATAATCGTACGTGAGCTTTCACTGGGGCTCTATCGTGGCGGGAGGTTTACTCGAGACTGCGTAGGTGACCATAGTGACGCGCATATGCTGCCCTGTTCGACTCCGAAGTTGCTATGCAGCCTCTTCAAGGGTTTCTGCGACCTTATGTGATTGTTGGGCCCCATCAGTAGAAGTAGTGCAATCATCCTGCTAAGCACGAGTTTTAGGTAACTAACGGCTCTAACCTTGGTTCAATGCGTTGCCAAGGAATCTGTAGTAGGCTCGTAACCTGTTTGTAAGAGTCTAACGCAATTTCCTTGTTATCTGCTCCTGAAATTACAGCCACACCACTATCGAGGAGGGTGAATTCGATACTTTGGTTGTAGAGAAATGTAAGACTGTATACACCTTTTAGACTAACATGAAGTCCGCTGGCACTCAGCCGGGAAGCTGCAGCCTCAACATTTATGCCTAGATTCTCTCTCGGCGATATTACATGCACTCTCTTTCTTCCTCGACTACATATCTCCTCTATGATTCTCCT
>JAHFOH010000103.1 GCA_023266955.1 Nitrososphaerota archaeon | reverse complement strand
GAATGGCTGAATATCAACAGTCACTCTGGCACCCATATAGATGCTCCACGGCACTGCGATCCTAGGCCAAACGCCATGACCATCGATCAAGTTCCGCTGGACTGGATGTACGGAGACGCAGTCTGCATCGACGTTTCCCACTTCCCGCCGAAGTCTTGGATCAACACCTCCGATCTGCAGGCAGTAGTAAAGAAATCTGGCGTTGAAATCAAGCGGGGCGACATCGTCCTCCTTTACACTGGCCACTGGAACAGGACGCGCGGCACTCCAACATATTCAACAGATAACCCGGGATTAACGAAGGAGGCGTGTGAATGGCTCGCTGATCAGGGTGTTAAATGCTTCGGCGTGGATGCAGTCACTCCTGACAATCCTATAGACCAAGCCCAGAATCGAATCTTCCCATGCCATGAAGTCCTTCGGGACAGGCAGTTCATCCATATGGAGAACCTTGCCAACCTCGACAAAGTGGTCGGAAAGCGATTCACCTTCGTAGGTTTCCCGGTGAAGCTCAGGGGCGCGTCGGCTGCTCCAATCCGAGCCGTAGCTATCCTCGACGAGTGAGCAACCATCGTATTATGCCCGAGCACAGGCTCTGGAAGCTCACCTGGGAGGAATGCGCCGAAATTGTGAAATCAACGGCTGCCATCCTCGTACCCATCGGCTCGACGGAGCAACACGGACGACATATGCCTCTTGAGACAGATGCCTATGTTGCAACCCGTTGGTCCGAGCTCGCCGCACTGGAGGCACAGAAACGTGGCCTGACCGTGTTGGTTGCGCCCACCCTGAACTTCGGAGTCTCTTGGTATCATCGGCACTTCGTGGGAACGGTGTCGCTATCCCCGGAGCTCTTCATCAATGTAGTGTTGGAGATCTGCAGATCGCTCACTAACCACGGGTTTCGCAGAAAGGTGATCGTTAACTGCCATGGCGGCAACGCTGCAGCGCTAACTGTAGCGATAAACCGTTTCTACGATGAAACTGGCGAGCGAGTTCTCTTGGGGCAGTGGTGGGAGCTCGCGTCGGACATCTTGAAGGAGATGATGGTTAGCGGCGTGATTCATGCGGAGGAGGCCGAAACCTCGCTGGCGTTGGCGCTTGGCCAACGTGTACTCATGAACAAGGCGACAAGAGATGCCTTCGACAGGGGGAAGACTGTCCGAGAGCGCGGCTACGCTTGGTCCAGGCATGCTAAATACGATGCGATGTTCAAAGGTGGCTTTGTGAACCCCCCGATGGATAAGATTGAGGAAATCTCAGAATCTGGCGTCATAGGAGATGCGACTCTCGCGACGGAAGAAAAGGGTAAGCGCATCCTCGATACACTGATCACGAGACTAGCCGACGTCTGTGAAGACCTGGGAAGGCGAGAGCCAGCCTAAATGATTGAATCCCGCCATCGAGCAAGCTTCGAAGTGTAACAGAACTTTGAAGGCCGTTAGGGATCAGATCGATATGTCTGGTAGATAAACTCGCGAGCCTATTCATGTCAGCCTTATAATCCGGACTCCCCTTGAGTATCGGAAGATATGCAGGATAATTTACAGAACTTATTCGCTGACAGGCTCGCTGAACAAAGTGGCCAAACTCATTTTGCCAGCGATGAACATCAGACTGCTAAAATCATACAAAAAATCATCGCCGAGAGGCGCGTTGCAACAATTGCAAAGACCAGTCTCTCCGATGAACTGAACCTTGAGTTATCGAGTATTTTTCCTGTTCTCGGCGTCGAAGAGATAGCGGCATCTGCAGATGATTTCGTGCTTCAAGTGAGCAAAGCCGACGCAGGCATCACGACTGCAACCTTCGCCATCGCTGAAACGGGTACACTTGTAGAGATAGTGAATGATGATAGAGAGAGGCTGATTTCTTCGCTTCCGCCTATCCACATAGCTCTTGTAAGAGCGCGTGACATAGTTCCGTCCCTTGACGATGCAGCCCCGAGGTTAAATCAGGTATACCTAAGTGGTATATCAAATTCAGTAGTCACTTTCATCTCAGGTCCCAGCAGGACCGCAGACATCGAGCTTCGACTTGTTCTAGGGGTACATGGTCCTCACGAAGTGCATGCCATCGTTCTCCACTCAGACCGAAGTGACTAGAATGACTTCGCACCGATACCGTATCCTCTCCCAAAAGATCAGCAACGCGATCCTTGCAAAGGGTAGGGCAGCAGCGCTTTACTCAGCGATGGCTCGCGGCAGGGAAGCTCGTTCAAAGGCCTTCGCTAGGCTTGAAGGGGCGGAGACATTCAGAGATGATATTCGTACCATTAAGCAAGATTCAATTGAAAGGTTAGAAGAGCTACTTGGTACATTCTCTGAAAATGCGAGGCAGCGGGGTGCTAAGGTTTACCTAGCTAGCAATGCTGAAGATGCCAACCACTACATAGTGGAGTTAGCCAAGGCTCGTAATGTCAGACTGGTTTCAAAGTCAAAGTCACTAACCAGTGAAGAGATCGAACTCAACAAGTTCTTGGAAGCTGAGGGTATCAAAGTAGTCGAGACGGATCTTGGTGAAAGGATAATCCAGCTTGCGAAGGAGAAGCCGTTTCACTTAGTCTTACCTGCAATCCACAAAACAAGACAGGAGGTTGCGGAACTCCTCTCCGCCGAGCTGCAAAAGCCCGTCAGTGATGATATGGAGAGTTTGATGAAGGCAGTCAGAGAGAGCCTGCGAGAGGTGTTCTTGCACTCAGACATGGGAATTTCAGGGGCGAACATCGCAATAGCACAAACCGGCACCATAGTAGTTGAGACAAATGAGGGAAACGCTAGGCTAGTCACAAGCATCCCTAAGATTCATGTTGTAATTGTCGGAGTGGAGAAGATCGTCGGGACTATGCGGGAGGCGGCTAAGCTAATCGTAGCTCACCCGATGAGCGCCACGGGACAACGTCTTACGAACTACGTATCCTTCATCTCAGGTAGGCTACCTCTTGCTGGCAATTTCGAAGGAAGGGAACTTCACATCGTAATATTGGACAATGGTCGTCTCAGAATGCGGGATTCCGCATCGTTCCGAGAGGCGCTTTATTGCATCCGTTGTGGCGCGTGTATGAATGTTTGCCCGACTTACGGCGTCGTCGGTGGGCACGTTTTTGGGTACATCTATCCAGGACCTATAGGAATACCTTGGACGGCTGAAGTGCACGGTCTGGACAAGGCAGCTGAATTCGCGCCTCTCTGCATATCCTGCGGACTGTGCAAAGAGATCTGCCCCGCAGACATCGATATTCCGATGATGATAGCTAGGGTGAAGCAACAAGACATAGAGGCAAACGGGCAGCTACTAGTGAACGAGTTTCTCTCAGAAGCCGAAAGCTTCGCACGGGTGGCTTGCGCGATGGCCCCTGCCTCCAACTGGTTACTGCGAAGAAAAACGATGAGAATCATAGCTGAGAGGCTAATTGGCATTGATAGGAGGAGGCCACTTCCCGAGTTCGCCAAGGAAACATTCCTTCAATGGTTCAGAAAACGTGAAAGCAGGACGACAGAATCAGACAGTAAGGCGGTCTACTTTGTTGACCTGTACGCTAACTACAACGATCCTCAACTTGGTAAAATGGCGGTGGAACTCCTCGAAGAAGCTGATGTCCAGGTAGCAGTTCCTCCACAGAAGTCCAGTGGCATGCCTTATGTCTCCTACGGTGAATTGAAAAAGGCGGAAAAAGTGGCTCTCTATAACATTCAGTCCCTATATCCGTTTGCCACAAAGGGCTTCTCTATCGTCTCGACCGAGCCCACAGCGTCGTATATGCTCAAATTCATTTATCCTAAACTTCTAGGCACTCCCGAATCTAATCTGGTGGCTCAACACAGCATAGAGATATTCGAATTCTTGAGCAACTTAAAAAGCAAAGGCCGAGTTCACATCAAATCGCGCACAA
Source organism: Nitrososphaerota archaeon (assembly GCA_023266955.1). Classification (GTDB taxonomy): domain Archaea; phylum Thermoproteota; class Nitrososphaeria; order Nitrososphaerales; family JAHFOH01; genus JAHFOH01. The sequence goes on along the minus strand of JAHFOH010000103.1, from coordinate 1,504 downwards.
GTGGAAAAGTAGGATTCCACATTTCGTGCCACCAGCGGGCGTTGAGTTCTGGAAAATTCACAGTGAGTCTCCTGAGAGAAATCGGACTGGACGTCAAAGTCATCGAAACAGGAACCTGCTGCGGTATGGCAGGTACCTTCGGAATGAAGAGGGGTCCTTTAGGATTCGATCTTTCTGAGGAGGTTGGAAAACCCCTTTTCGAACTCTTTCTGAACAGCGGCGTAGACTTCATAGCTACTGAAAGTAGCGTTTGTAAGATTCATCTTGAACAAGGAACAGGTCTTAGGGTGGAACATCCACTAAAGATCGTCAAGGCTGCATTTGAACGGTAGCTATGCGTCGTGCGCGGGCTCAATATGTGGTAGCTAGTTATACCTTAAAATCGTAATATAGACAGCTCAGCTCTGAGTGCGGCGGAGAATTGCGTAAAGGTGACGAGCCGAAATCTGTCCCTAGAAGCCAATACATACCAATGTCAGACAAGGAAGTATGGGACTTCTTGGATGCACAAAAGATCCTCTTTGTTGCAACAGTATCTAGAGATTGCAAGCCACACAACACTCCTGTTTGGTTCGTGGTCCACCAAGGTAACCTCTACTTCAGATCGCAAGGATACAAGGTGAAGGTTAAGAACATAAGAAATACGCAACGGGTATCTTGCTCAGCCCACGATGGTTCGAAATACACCGAACTTCGCGGCATCACCATGGAGGCTAGAGCAACGATCGTACGCGATAATGCTTTGATAGAATTAGTAAACAACATGTTGATGGAGAAATACAAAGAGGAAAGAAATTACCATCAGATGCCTCCGGTTTGGAGAAAAAGGTGGGAGCTGGAAAAGCGAAGGGTGGTTGAAATCACTCCGCTAAAGATTGCATCATGGGACAATAACAAGTGGCTCCAGCAATTTTAGGTATATATTCCCAGACACAGTACACGAAAGCATGCTAGCAGCTTCAGTAAACATATCAGTCGATTCAAAACACTTTGTGCGCGTCTCTTTCAATTGACCATAGCCCGCTTTTGGCACAGAGAAGCTGCAACCCACAGATTCATCGTGCGCAACTCTCTAGTTTCTACAGAGTACCTTCAGGAAGCCGACTTATGCTACTAATTAGCATCCATCGAGCAGCCCTTGATAGAAATTACCAAACGATAGCAACCAACATACCCAATGCTAACGGACCTTAGCAAATTTTCGTGATACAATTCTTACAATCCAACAGCCACTTCAATCAGAAACCAACTTCAGACCAATCGATTAATGGAAGAAACCCATCTTCATACAAACTACTTCAAGATTATGCATCACTGCTTCACCCCCTCTAGGGGTCAATTCCGCACACACATGCCCCTGCACTAAGTGCTTTCAATCGTTAGAATATCGCTCGACTGCCTCAGAAACCTATTCACAGTAATCTCAGCAATTATATCACAATATCTCGCAATCTGACCCAAACTCCAGATGATAGACCTTAGTGACGCAGCCATCTTCGCATCA
>JAHFOH010000102.1 GCA_023266955.1 Nitrososphaerota archaeon | reverse complement strand
TGGAGGTGAAGAACGAGCTGGAAAAAATCGCTTCAAGCTATGGTTTCTCTTTCGTAGAGCTTGACGGTTCCATCGCCGTCGTAGGGAATGGAGCCGGCCTTGTACTCTCAACCCTTGATCTAGTGGTTGAGTCCGGGGGCAAACCAGCATGCTTCCTTGACTTAGGTGGAGGGGCATCGACGGAGAGAGTTGCTTCGGCACTGAAGGTGGTAGACAGATTTGACAAAGCTGGGAAGATCCTCCTGAATATCTTCGGAGGAATAACCAGGTGTACCGATGTAGCTGAGGGCATTCTGATAGTCAATGCGGGGGGGCACCTCAGGAAGCCGATGTATGCCAGACTCTCCGGATCGGGGGCCGAGGAGGCTAGACAGATGTTGAAGAAGGTAGCTATCAAGGTCTTTGACACAGCTGAGGAAGCGGTGGCTTCTCTGCTCAGCGGAGATTGATAGATGATTTCTTTTCGCAGAGAGGAGCCCGTAATCGTACAAGGCATAACCGGAAAGTTTGGCAGCTTCCATACGAAACTCATGCTGGAATATGGAACAAAAATTTCCGCAGGAGTTGTTCCGGGAAAAGGCGGAACCAGCATTTACGGAGTCCCTGTTTACGATACTTTTAGAGAAGCGATCAAGGCGACAGGCTCAAGAATCAGCGTCATCTTCGTTCCGGCCCCTAGGTTCCTCGTAGCCGCCGTAGAGGCCATTGAGAGTGGTGCGTCGCTCCTTGTTGCGATTACGGAGCACGTCCCAATAAGAGATAGCATTCGATGTCTCAATACAGCTAGAGCAAGTGGTTCTCAAGTCGTAGGTCCTAACACCCCGGGATTGATTATTCCAGGCTCCATCAAGCTCGGCATAATGCCTTCAAACTCATTCGTTCCAGGTCCGGTCGCCATTTTTTCTAGGAGCGGAACTTTGATGTACGAGGTCGCGTACCACCTCTCACGAAGCGGCTTGGGACAGTCCATTGCGCTAGGTGTCGGGGGCGACCCAATAAACTGCACTACACTGACTGAGTGTCTTGCTTGGGCTAGAGACGATGTGAGAACACAGGCAGTCGTTGTTGTTGGCGAGATTGGTGGAGACGCCGAGGAAAGACTCGCTGAATACGTAACTGAGACAAGATTTCCGAAGCCGACAGTGGGTTACATAGCTGGGAGATACGCACCCAAGGAGAAGAAGATGGGTCATGCGGGAGCGATTATCTACGGCGCCTACGGTACGGCTGAATCCAAAATCAATGCTTTCACACAAGCGGGAATTTCAGTCGCTAGGACTCCAACACAAATTCCAAGTTTGGTTAGAAGTGAAATTAACCGAAGTTTGCAAAAATAGAAATAGCCGTTAGAGACCGCAAGGCGTCGGGACTACAAATGCCCATCACCGATGTCGTAAAGAAGCACATGGCCCAGCGTCGCAGATTATTCTTCAAGGTATGTATGCGATGCGGATCCAAAAACGCGATCAGTGCAGATAGATGTCGAAGATGCAGGAGCGATGATCTTAGATTGAAGAATCGAGCACTTGGAGTTAAGAAGTAATCTAGTACCCTAAAATTCCTCTCCTAATCGGCACTACGGCGAATCTCGCGATTAGAAACACGAAAACGAAGGTCAGCTTAGGAAGAGGCGCTACGATGGGAAAAATGGGTCTGGAATCTCCAGCACCTGAGAATCGCGCAACACGAAATTATTTATTCAATCAATTCAAATACACAACTCTTATTAGCAAGGAGACTGACTTTCTCGTAAGCCACGTATTCTAGCGCGTGGACGATGCTGTAGGGGCGAAACGCGAGCTGCATAGGCTCGTGTCGAGGTTCGTTGAAATATTCGTTAAAGGTAGTTGAACCTTGCGCAGCCATTGGTAGGGAGAAAGTCTCTGAATTTACGATTCTAAAGGCGGAGCCGGCCCTCCTTGGGCTTCAGAAGCCAAAGCTCAATCAGGCGTACGACGTCAGTCTGAAGGTCTTTGAAGGGACGGAGAGCAACCAAATCCTGGACGTGAGCCAGTTAAGGCTGGCGAAACGCAGAGTTCAAGGTAAGCATCGAAGTTCTCTGAGACCGATGAGGTGAATAGGCTTCTTTGCAAGAAAAAATTTCTATTAGAAAATCAAGGATTCCTATTGATATAGATGACTTAATCTTTGATTTGCACGAACATTATACGAGGCTCTCTAGAATTGCAAAGAATACGGAAACAGAAGATAATTCTTTCGCCAAGACCTACGTCATACTGAAGGACATAGCCAAGACTCTTGTTGAAACGATGAAGATTCGTGGAATAGAGCAGTCGGAAAGTCTTGACGACTTGCTGAAGAAGGTGCCTGAGACTGCGCATAAGAAAATCTCCGAGCTGGTCATCAAGTATGCGAGAACTCGGTGAGACTGTGCATGCCTAGAGAGGCGAAACGTGCGGTCCTCCAGGAGCTAGCTAGGGTCGAGAAGGGCGACTTTCTGGAAGTAGAGTGGCTGGACGCAGCTACGGTCAAAGATGCACGAATAGAGAAACTTCCGTTGCCGAATAATTACGTCGAGACGAGGAGACGCACATATGGAGTATTCATCTGCGTGCAGAAGAGCGCAACATGGTACGTCCCAGTTCTCACGCTGCTGATGGACCAGATAGATGACAAGTCCATCATCAGAACAATTCCCGTACCCGTGATTATGCAATTGAAGCTGAAGGTCGAGAAGACTCCCGAGTCCGTGGACAAGGCAGTGCAGGCCTACAAGAGGGCAAGGCGGGCTCTTAAGCGCGGAAAGAGTCGCGTAACATGCAAGGACGGAGCCTTCAAAGTGCTAAGCTGATCGAGGCGTCAGCCTATTCGAAGATCAGGAGACAAAGATGAGCCTTCAAGCGCTCCTCAGAGTAGAGGAACGAGTCCTTGCGGAACAGGGTTACGCTCTCAAACTTAGAGAAGCTGTTCCTGAACTTGTTGGCTATCTGATGAAGCTGCCAAAGGTGAACGAGCGACTCAGGAGGGATGCAGTCTTCTTCTGTGAGCTTGTTCTAGCCTTTAGGCCAACGAGTTATCAGAAGGAGCTGCTTGAAGTTGAGGATGTTGACATTGCTGCAAGATGGGCGAGACAGACCGGGAAGAGCTTCACATTTGGAGCGAAGCTGATTCACTACGCCTACGCTCACCCTCGGATTACGGCTCTCATAGTGGCACCTTCGTATCGCCAGAGCCTTCAGTTCAGAGATAAAATGGACCAGCACATAGCCCCTCTGCCTGACAACGTCTTAAGGGAAATCTTTGGAACTAGGAAGAACATTCAGCGGCAGAAGATCAGCTTCAGGAATGGCAGCAGGGTTCACGTCTTACCGAATAATCCTGACCATATTAGAGGTTACACAGCTCATCTTGTCTTGTGTGATGAGTTCGCGATGTTCGATCGGCCTGACTATTTGCTTGATCAAGTGATCTTTCGCATGTTTAACACCACCAACGGACATGTCTGGCTGCTTAGCACTCCCAAAGGCAAGATTCACCGTTTCTACAAAGTGTGTAACAGCGATCTCTACAGACAGATGCATGTTACATGGAGAGAAGGGATTAGAGAAGACATCATCAAAGCGCAGGCTTTTTGGCGAAACGTTCGTGAATTGCTGCCACCTGAGGCAAGGATCGAGGGAGAGCTTAGCGTTCAGAAGTTCGACGAGCTATTCAAACAGTTTGGAACGCCAAGAGAGTGCTTAATGGAGGACGAGGCGGAGTTTGTAGAAGACGAAGATTCCTTCTTCGGATACGAACTCATCAGCAAGTGTATTGATACCTCGCAGAGTAGAGACTGGGATTACTACCAGCTTGAAGCGAATCCTCACGGGTACTTCACGGTCGGTGTAGATGTTGGAAAGGAGAGGCATCACTCAGCACTGATAGTGGCTGAAAGGACACCTGATGGCAGAGCGAATATCGTACACAAGAAGCTCTTCCCCCTCAAAACGGATTACGCCAGCGTCATAGGTTACGCTAAGGTAATAAGCGACAGATGGACGGCAGTTAGCAGAGTTCTAGTAGACCACACCGGGCAGCATTTCGTTAGTGAGGAGCTGAAGAAAGTTATTACGCAGAGCGAAGGTGTGGATCTTACTGCTCCACGGAAGGAGGAAATCTCGAGTTATGTCAAGCAGCAGATGATTCAGGGGCGAGTTCTCATTCCATACGATTCGCAGCTTATCGATTCGTTGAACAGTGTGGGGATCGAGTTTAGCAAGGACGGGAGGCTCCACCTTATTGAGCCGGATGATTCCACTGGTAAGAGAGATTTGTTTTGGGCATTCCTTTTAGCAGTCTATGCGACCCGTCGCCCGGAAGCATACTTCGGGATAAGAGGCGTACCCAAGACATGAGTTCTGCTCTAGCTTGATAGGAAGAAGGCTTGCGTTGTAACTTACTGGATCCACAACTCTACAGCACCGGTTGAAGCATGCAAGAGCAAGCGCCCAAAACTGATCGTCATGAGTTCTCCCCGGATGTGAGAACTTCTCCCTTCCTTCTTTCGTAAGCTCTAAGGTTTCAATGTTCAACTGATTGATGAGCTCTGGATCATATGGTATCTGCAACTTCTTCTCAAGCATTATCTGTTTAAGATGATCCTCAACCTCCTCCGTCTGCAAAGTAAGAAGAATTCCTTTTAACAAGGCAGAAATGCTGCAAAGCGGTTGGTCCAGAGTTGGTATTAGCAGGACAGCGCGAATTTCACGTTGCGATAGAGGAGGGTGAAGATGGCTACTACATCGCCTCCGTTATAGAACTTCCGGGATGCCATACTCAAGCTAAAACCCTGAAAGAGCTCGATAGCAGGGTGAAGGAAGTCATCGAGCTCTACCTAGAGGCTGAAGGCGAGAGCCTGCAACCTTCGAAAGTGGTCGCAATCAAAACGATCAGAGTTTGAGTAAAGGCAGTAGGAAGCCTCTTCATCCAGCCAAAGCCAGAGAAGTCATCAAAGCCTTGACAAAACTGGGCTTCGTGGCAAGACATACAAAAGGAGCACATGTATTTCTGAAGCATCCTGATGGTCGGACCACAACAGTGCCTTTTCATCCCGGAGAAGAAATAGACCGAAGACTGCTCCGGAAGATTGCCGCTGACGTTGGTATTGAAGCAGAGGAATTCATGTTCCTAGTTGATGAGAAGTAGACTATCTACATAGGCGGCGCTTCCTCCTTCAGTTGCAAAGTAAGAAGAAATCCTTCAACATTCTCCAACCAAGCATTCTTCACATCCTCTCAACTCAATCCCCAAAATCCGTCCGAGCAAGCACCATCCCACGAAACAGGGCCAGAAGGACTGTGCTCACTTGTTAGAAAAAATAAAAAATTCAAATTTTTTTCTGCGAGAGAGTCACAGGCCTAAGTACATCGGCAGCGCTTTCCGAGCATTCTTAGCA
>JAHFOH010000101.1 GCA_023266955.1 Nitrososphaerota archaeon | reverse complement strand
CCACCACTCTAGAAAACGAGGAAAAACATGCCCCCACTTTCTAATAACGACGAATTCTAACGACAGGATCAAAACCCAGACGATGCCGGTGCCAACAAAAACGGCTGACAGAGGAAAACCCCGGGAAGATGTGTACATCCCGAGCATGAAGTAAAGTACTGTATTCTCGAAGAGATTCACGACAAAAGATGAAAGGGATGCATCACCATTCTCCCGCTTATACGCGCGAGCATAAAGAAAATAGCCAATAAAAGGCAAGAAGAACAGAAAATACCTGGGAAAAAGCCTCTCAGGGGCCGAGGCCAACACCTCTCATGCGCACTGTTACTTATTTAAACTGTTACAAGATACAAACATCCTGATTCAATCACAAGGTGTGGTGAGCAGTCGCACTAGACTATTAGTACGGTTTAGGGTCTTGTCGGCTCCAATAGGCTGGTGCTTGGATTAGGCTTCAGACATACAGATATGCAATCCAGATATGCCATCCACGATCAAGAAATACTGGTCCTCACAATCAGTGCTTAAGATGGAGACGTTGTACCGCCAGTCGGAGAGTAAGCGACCTCGGCCAAAAAGGGAGAAGACGGAGATAATCGCGGATCTGTTAAAGGCTATACGATCGGAGCAAGCTAGATTTCCCGAGGAAGGCGCTATATTTACCCGCATCCAATACAGAATCCGAGTCCCTTACAACAGATTCAGGATGCACCTGGACGCTGCGCTTCAATCAGGCCTGGTCAGAGTATCTAGGCGAAGATTGTTCCTCACCCAAGTTGGAGAAGAATTTCTTGAAAACTATGATAGAGTTATCAACCTAGTTTGACAAAGCAGCACATCTCTCAGGTAACGACTTGGTTTGGGAAGAAACTCACGTGCATTACGTCATTCTGTTCACCATTGGTTGACAGGTGTGAGCGGCTATGAGAAACACTTAGTGTGCTCACACATCGTGCGTGTCACTTTTTAGAAGTAGGACGAAACGCATTTACAACGAACGTTGACCAAGGAACAGGCTGACAAAAGAGTAGGCCCCTGGATCGCCATTAGTATAGTTCCGCTTGTAGTACTCTTCTCCTACCTTGTTTTTCTGAGCATAACATAGATCCATCGTGCGCGAAAGTCATTCGAAACCAAGGCTCAGCGTTTTAAGTAACGATTGAGCACAGACGTAGGATGCGTTTTTGCCTGACTCAGACGAGCCGGCCGCCTTCTACAGCGGATACAGATCACTTCTCTACTTCATCCCGATTCTCGGGTATATCATAAACCTGGTCGACTACAACAGAGCATACAAGGGTAATCCAACGAAAAAGTTGTTCACTACACTCGAAAACACAGCACTATATTTTGCAATCGGATTCATCGCTCGACAAATCTTTCGAATAGGGAGCCTTTGGCTCTTCTTCCAAATCGCATCAATCATGTGGCTATTAGTAGGCATAATGGAAGCAGCCATAATTCGAAAATGGGGGGGACAACTATCCGTATTAGGATGGGGAAAACTAAAATCAGTCTCGATGAAAGAATTCTCCAGCTTCATGATCTTCATGTACTCCCAGACGATCGCCTTCACACTGATAGGCTTCTATGTGGCTGGCGTTCTTCCATTCTGAAGCCCGATTTCTTGAATCATCAAAGAGAAGCTGCGAGAAGTGTATGGTCGTCTTTTGCCCTTCCAACTATGGCGAGAACCTTATCATGGTTTACTAGAAACTCTTCTCCCATGTGGGTAATGAAGAGTCTGTTCTCAACTAATCTAACCAGCGCTTCTTCAACTGCAGCTGTCAAATGCTTCCTAAATCTAGTATACGGAACTCTGATTTTGTAGTAAACCCGGGTTAATACAGCTTCTCTCTGAGTGAAATTACCCTGTTCTGATTGTACCGCCCTAACGAGATCAGCGATAATCTCCTTCTTCTCCCTCCTTGGCCGGCCTAACTTGTTATTCCAACTAGGGCGCAATGTCCCTAGCGGTAGCTACTCATAATGCGCACTATGTTTTCTAGACTGGAATTTCAATAAATGTGTGGGTGACTTTATGTAATTGTTAAAGGAATCAGACAGCGTAAGCGGATTCAGTTTCGGTCGGAATTCCTATACCTTCCAAGAAACCCCTGAACCTCTTGTACTCGAGTACGTAGGATTCACCTTTCTGAGTTAGTGAGAGCTGACTTCCCAATTCAATCAGACCTAGTCGAACCAATTCGTCGACATAAGTTTTGAACCTGTCATAGGGAACATTCACTTGGTACTGTACCCTGGTCATCTTCGCAAGTCCGTATTTGAGTTTCACCCGATCCACTGCAGAAAGAATGTCAAGATAAATCGTCATCCTCGTTCTTCGTTTTAACTGCAGAACTTCCCTTCCGGCTACATCGTTGGGATCATCGAATTCCATCTCTATCTCCTCTCTTCATCCGCTTTACCCATACGGATCTCTTCCATATCCTCACTGATTCTCTTGAGGATGCTATTCGTAGGCAGAATAGTAAGAATAAGGTTCATGCGAACATAGAGTCTGTCATGGTCCTCTGTACTCCCTCCGCCAGCAGCGTTGATGATTGACTTTAGCGCTGCCTTGTGCAGCACTTCTGAAGGATCATGCTCGGTCTCCTCCAAATCGGAAAGATGCTTCGCAAGCTGCCGCTCGAATTGAGAGGAGATTGTATGCCTGACCTGACCCGTAGTGTCAGCCCTTTGTATGATGATGCCTTTTGTTACTAGCCAATCTAACTCCCTTGAGGGGGATGTTTTCAACGAGATGTCTTTCGAAGACAGGCGTGGCAAAATCCCGGTAGAGCCGAGAAAAAATCCGAGAGCCAATGCAATCCAACCCAGGTGGAGCTGTTCTAGGCCAAACCCCAGCAAAAATCCAAGCCAACTGAAGCCTAGGAATTTCATGGAAGGAAGAGTGACCGTGTTAAAGCTCGTGGGCTACTCACCTGTCGTGTGAACTTCGGCGAGAGAATTCAGCACTTAAAAATCCCTCAGTACCATAAGTATCTAATAAGTAGTAACTTGTTCTAGTCGTACCCAACCAGAGCGCGTATCAAGAGACCAGCCATCTAATAGTGTCTAGGAGTCAATACTAGCTTGAACGTTAAGTGCTCACTTGCAGTTCTTCCTGATTTATAATAAGTTGATCGCGAGTCGTCTCTTGCATCAGCAGGTTGAGAAGAACATCCCTAATGCTAGTCCTATCGATACTAGCAGGGGCAATCATGCTGCAGCCTCAGCTGCTTCCTGCCTATGCCGCTGCGACTGCAAGACTTGTTCTCTTCAGTGCTCCTCAAGTGCTGACGGCGGATAACAGTACTTCATTCATCTATGTGCAGCTGAGAACTCTACAGGGCAAAATTGCTATTGTCCCCTCAGATGTGACGATTCAACTGTTCTCCTCTGACCCCCAAGTTGCAAATGTGGAAGCCTCAATTGTTATCTCCGTGGGAGAATCAGGCCGCTTCGCACAAGTTCATTCGACGCTTCCTGGAAGGGCTGTAATTTCCGCTTCAGCAGAGGCATATGAGCCGGCGAAACTAAATGTTGCCTCAGCAGAACCAGTTGGATTCCCAACCAAACTTGCGGTGTACGGGGCGCCTCCTGTACTGCCGGCCGAAAAGGATTCAAGAGGATTTGTTATTATTCAGCTGCAGGACTCTAGAGGCAGACCTACTAAATCACCCGCCAGCGTACGCGTCACGCTAGCCTCATCGGACGTTAGAATCGGTGCTGTTGAGCCTGAAGTAATTATGCCCCAGGGTGAAACTTCGACGGTGGCAAGCTTCCGCGCAAGCTTCAGGGCTGGCTCCACAACCGTCACAGCTTCTGCCGAAGGCTATGTTGGAGCTAAGACGACGATTTCGGTCAAGGGCCCATCTCCCTCGAGACTACGTCTCTACCTAGCACCTGACAGGTTGCCGGGCGACGGAAGATCCGTGGCGTATGGCGCAGTACAGATTCTTGATGCTAGCGGTACACCAGCGAAGGCTCCCGAAGATGTTGAAGTTGCAGTGAGTTCATCCCGACTCGATTTACTGACCTTGTCCACGCCGAAGGTTCTGATAACCGCGGGAACAAGTTATGTAACTTTCACTCTTGAAGCTGGAAGTTTGAAAGTCGGGGTTGCAGCTGACCAGGCACTAATAACTGTCAGCTCGGGTTCATACGTAAGTGACTCTAGAAGCATTACCTTCATGCAAGCCGACATGAGTCCTGGTGTGTCTCCATCTTTAGTAACATATCTGATTCCCGGGGTGCTTTCTCCTGATTCCATACCGTATAACGGATCTCTAATGGTACAGCTCTTTTCTCAGGCCGGCAGGCCCCTCTATGCGCCTACCGATTTAATGGTTGATCTAAAGTCTTCAGATAGTTCCATCGCAAGTGTCTCGCCCAGCGTCTCAGTTAGGAAGGGAGACAACTACGGTTTGGCCACAATTCAAACCACATTCAGAGCGGGACAGCTAGTTGTCACTGCACTCGCTGGAGGTTATACGCCGAGTCGTCTGACCGTAGACAGCAGGGGACAGGTTGCCTCTCTACTTTTCCTTCTAAGCGCGCCTCCGATGTTGCCGGCATCCGGTGAAGGTTACCCAGCTCTTGTGTTAGGTCTTTTGGATGGACTAACTGGCGCGCCGGCAAAAGCACCGTTCGACATTGCGGTACAACTCTCTTCTTCGGCCCCCGAGGTAGGTAAAGTAGAGAGGCAAGTCCTGATACCAGCTGGATCTATCTACGTTATCACTTCCTTCTCCACGTCCACCACGGCGGGCAAGACAACGATTACGGCTTCGGTTTCCGGCTTTCCTCCTCTGACCTTGGATATTAGCACAAGTGAACCCCGTCCCACAGTTCTCTCAGTCACATCTGTTCCAGACCAATTATTGACGGATGGTATTGGTCATCCAGCCATAGTCGTTCAACTCACAGACTCTTCAGGAAATCCCGCCAAGATCGATACACCTGTCACACTAAAGCTAGTCAGCAACGATCCTAAGGTAGGAAAGACTGACCCGGAAGTTGTAATCGAGCCGTTTCACTCCTTCGGAATAGGCATCTTCTACCCCACAACTTCGGCCTGCATGTCACCCTGCCGAGTGACAATTTCCGGTCTTGCCCAAGGGTTCGTTGCGTCATCAACAACGCTTACAACTGTTACCCTTCCTATGGAGGTTTCGATGACTGCTCAGCCGAATAGTTTGAAGGTTCTTGAAACATCAAGGCTCTCTGTGAAGGTTTCAACTGGAAAGGTGCCTCTCGCGAACGCAAGCGTTTCATGGCAAGTTCAAGGAGGCAACTTAACCAGTGTCGGAGCATGGAGCGACAGTTCTGGTATTGCAACGGCTACCTTTGTGCCGACAGCACCTGGTAACTACACAGTAACAGCTGTTGTAAGCAAGGGTGGATTCGAGCCAAAGCTAGCTTCAGCAACACTTTTGATCGCCTCTGTCGGCGAAACTTCAACCTTAGGTCTCCCACAGGTCTAC
>JAHFOH010000015.1:13506-16648 GCA_023266955.1 Nitrososphaerota archaeon | reverse complement strand
TTAAGAGACATCTCAAAGCCCACCCTGATTGTCGCGAATAAGATGGACCTTCCCAGCTCCGCAAGAAATTTCCGCAGGATTCAAGAGGCTTATTCAGATCTGATCGTAGTGCCATCTAGCGCTGAAGGTGAATTGACGCTAAGAAGGGCGGAGCAGAAGAAGCTGATCAAATACATTCCGGGTGAGGAGAGGTTTGAGATTTTGGATTCTGGGAAGTTGGAGGAGAAGCAGAAGTGGGCGTTAAGTTTCATACGCAAGGCTGTATTGGGCGAGTATATGCGCACTGGAGTGCAGTTTGCCATTAACGTTGCAGTCTTTAAGCTTCTCAGGATGAATACAATTTATCCTGTTTATGATCCTGCTAAGATGACTGACAAGAAAGGGAACGTGCTGCCTGACATCTACCTGATGCCGTCTGGATCCGATGTAAGTGATTTGGCTAGGGCTATCCACACGCAGCTGGCTAAGGGTCTTCTTTACGCTGTGGATGTCAGAAGTGGTATCAGACTGCCCGCCGATTACCAGTTGAAAGATAGGGATGTACTCTCCATAGTTTCGGCCACCAGAAAGAAGACTTAAGCTTCTACACTGCCCGATTCCTAGGCTGACGCTGTGTCTTAATCGATGACAGAAAGGATCAGGTATCGTGACCTATGCAAGATTAAGTGAGCTTGCTTCTAGGGATAGCAATTATATTCCCGCAATGAGAGAGCCCGTAATCTAACCGAATTCTGTTGCACGCTGATGTAAAGGGCTTTCAGGAAGGCGCGAGGATCGCTAAGCTGTCCGTAGGGATCCTCCTAGCAATAGGCATCTCTGAAATCAGTGTAGGGCAGCTCAGTGGAAGCATTGCCCTTACAGCTGACGGCTTTGACTCAGTCTCTGACGCCTTCATCTCTTTCATTGTTTGGTTTGGGCTGAGAATGTCGACGAAATCTCCGGATGAGAAATTTCATTTTGGCTACTACAAATTCGAGAGTTTGGCCTCTCTGCTGGCTGCCGTTGGAATGATCGCCACCGGGGGCGTGATACTTTACGAGTCGTATCTCAGGTTTCTTAATCCCGCTCCGCTCTCTTACACTTCCGCGGCTTTGGCAACTCTTGTCGGTGCAGGTTCTATTTCTCTTTCAATAGCACTCTATAAGAGAAGAATCGCGTCAAGGTATCATCTCCTTTCCCTTAAGACAGATGCAAATAATTCAATAAAGGACGGGTCTGCCTCCTTCATCGTATTCGTTGCTGTTCTTGGTTCCTCAATAGGACTGCTTCAACTCGACGCGATTGGAGGCATGATTGTCGCAGTTTACATCTTCACCGTATCCTACGTGACCCTCAGAGAAGCTTCACTTGTTTTGCTGGACGCATTTCATAGTCCCGAATTGATGAAGGAGATTGAAAACATAGTTCGGAGAAGTGAAGAAGTCAAGGGCCTTCGGGACATAAAGCTTCGCCGACTCGGGCCGTTTATCACTGGCAGGATTCAGGTTGTTGTTGATGGAAACATGTCAGTGGATGAAATGCACGGGGTTGTGACGGAGATCGAAGGTTCCATTCGAAGGCATTTTCCTGGTTTTCGTCACCTGATTGTAACAGTGGTTCCGTCCAGTGCCCAGGAGAAAAGTTAGGATTTGTAGCCACGTGACCCATACAGCCGACCCTTCAATATAGGTGCTGAAAACGCTCTCCTCAACAAGAAGGGCGTCAAAATGTCCGCAGCCATTATTACGGTAAGCAGAGCTGCGTATGCATCCGCAGTTATCACACCACTTGTGATCCCTATTCCAGCGATGATAAAACCCACCTCACCTCTCGACACCATCCCAATACCCACTCGTAACCCTCGATCAGGATCCCGAAGAAACAGACCGGCAGGGACACCACACCCGATGATCTTACTCACGACCGCCACAGCCAGCACAGCGATGAAAAGGACGACTCTGATATTCCGCATACTTGCAAAATCAAGGTAGGTTCCGATAACGGCAAAGAACAGAGGAGCGAATATGAACTTGAGCTTCGCAATGTATTCTTTGATTCTGCCAATTGCTTTCGAGCTTGCAATAGCCATTCCGGCAGCAAACGCGCCAACAATAGGCGAAAGTCCGAGAGCAGCAGCGAGCCCGGCAAAACCAAAGCATGAGGCGGTGGCGGCCGCTTCAGCAGTTCCCTCTGATTTCCAGAGGGTAGTGATGTCAAGAAATTTCGGAAGGATGAACACTGCGCCAATCAGTAGTCCGAGCCACAGGCCCAAGGCGGTAATTGTGGTTCGAGCTATCATGAAGTAACTTGGAAAAGAACCTTGTTCGAAGATTGAGATGACTATCGCTAATACAGCGAGACCTAACACATCGTCAATGACTGCGGCGTTAATCATTATCCTAGCTTCTTCTGTGTGAAGCTGCCTTATGTTCTCCAAAGTTCGGATGGTTATTGCTATGCTGGTTGCGGTGAGAGCGGCTCCAAATAGCATCGCCACCTGCCATTCATAGCCCAACTGAATAGGCACGTAAAATCCCAAGAGAAAGGGCACTACAACTCCCATAGCTGCAACTGAGAATGAGGCACCTCCAGCAGCGCGAAACTGTGCAAAAGTAGATTCTAGACCCGCAGCAAAAAGTATGATGATACCTCCAATCTGGGCGAATGCGCTCAGAAGATCATTCAGCTGGATTAACGGTCCTCCGAATACATTGATGAGCCCGCCGAGGGCCGCAGGTCCGAGAACTATCCCGGCCGAGATTTCTCCAATCACTTCAGGAATATTGAATTTAGAGAAAACGCCGCCAAGGATTTTCGCAAAGAAAACTAGAACACTTATGCCCACGACTGTCCTGAGCACTTCAAGCTCGGGCGCTGCCATCTTTTACGTAAATCCGTCAATGAATCGTTATTATTGTTATTGGCAATTCTAGGAAAAAAAAGCTGTTTGTGTCCACAAGCCTTAGATTCAAGAACGCGTCGGTTGTAATCACTCTACAGGTTAAATAGCGATCAGCTGGGGCGCTTGTTAGAAACCTGTCACAGCATTGATAGAACTCGTAATTGCCATAATTCTAGTTGCGCTCATCTTCGACTTCTTTAACGGATTCCATGATGCAGCCAATTCAATAGCCACTGTGGTATCGACGAGGGTGCTGGCACC
>JAHFOH010000015.1:0-13406 GCA_023266955.1 Nitrososphaerota archaeon | reverse complement strand
GGCAGCACTCGAAGACTTTCTGCCGTTAGGTGGGGAGTTGCAAGGAGAATTGTTTGGGCTTGGATCTTGACTATCCCGGCAAGCGCCATAATCTCTTCGTTGTTCTACATCCTATTGCGTTCTTTCATCCCATAATGAATCACGAAAGTTGTGGACGAGCGATTTTACCTAGGTTCTCTTCCTCGGAGTGCCAGACTAAGACTGCTTCAAGACAATGTCACGAATCTTATCGCTAACGTCTTCGCATTTATCGGTGATCGCTTCGAGGAACTCATAAATCTCCTTCAACTTCAATATCGTCACCACATCTGCAGTCTTGAATAGATTGGCTACTGACTCGTTCAGAAGTTCATCCGCGGCGTTCTCAATTCTATGAATCTCTATGCATCTTCTGTTGATTTCTTCTTCGTTCATTCTTCTCATGATGGAGAAGGCTGAGTCTATTTCAGTTACCGTTTGGAGAACCAGTTCGGAGAATTGTTTCATGACTTCCGTCGGATGATGGATTTCATAGAGGTAGAGCCGATTCGCGACCGCATAGATGTAGTCCAATACCTCATCATAACGGGATGCAAGAGCTGAGATGTCTTCGTGATCTATTGGTGTGATGAATGTCTTATTCAACCTCTGGTATATCTCGTGTACTATCTCATCTCCCCGACGCTCAATCTCCTTCAATTTTTTCCGCTTTTCAGATAGATTATCGAATTCATTCATCATTTCCTTAAGAGCCTGGGCCCCTTCCACGACGATCTTGGATTCATCCTCGAGAAGAGTGAAGAAGAGTTTCTCTTGAGGAATAAGCCACTCTTTCAGACCCATAGTTCTCGGGCTTCGCCTCCTAATGTGAGTATTAGAATTTTCAGGTTTCGCTCGAAGGAACGGTGGTCTTTCGCCACACCGTTCTGTTAGGGGAGTCTACCAACTCTATCCCTTTTTTCCTGAGAGTTTGTCTTATCTTGTCCGCTTCACTGAACCTCTTCTTCTTTCTAAGCCTATTCCGCTCTTCAACCAGTTTCTCCACCTCCCCTCTCTCTCCAGCCGTAATTGACGGTGCTTGTAAACCGAATACCCACATCATCTTCTCAAGCACCTTCCAGATTTGTTTAGCCCCCTCTCGAGACAGCTTGTCTGCAGAAGCCGTCTTGTTAACGAATTTCACAAGCCTCATCAACGCGCCAATTGCATCAGGCGTGTTAAGGTCATTTTTCAGAGCCTTATCGAATTCCGTATACGCTTTTTCTGCAGCAGTCCGTGCTTTGTTCACTGCCAATCCACCTTTCCTCTTTGCTGATTGAATCTCCGCTACCGCATTTTCGATCAGACGCCACAGCTGCGCAGTCCGCTCAAATGCTGTTTCAGTGAACTCAAGCGGGCTTCTGTAGTGACTCAGGATGGAGAAAAGGCGAATCACATTTGAGCCCCATTTCTTTAAGGCTTGATGAACAGCAACATAATTACGAAGCGACTTGGCCATCCTCTCGCCGGCGATATTTACTAGACCAACATGCATCCAAATCCGGACGAACTCCTTCCCAGTGTACGCCTCGGATTGCGCGATCTCATTTTCATGATGCGGGAAAATCAGATCTTGCCCACCGCCATGTACATCAAAGGTTTCTCCTAGATATTTCAGAGACATTGCAGAGCACTCTATGTGCCAGCCCGGACGACCCTTTCCCCAAGGACTGTCCCAATTCGGCTCATCGGCCGAGACCTTCCACAACGCAAAGTCTAACGGATCCTTCTTTGTAGGATCCACTTCGACCCTAGCTCCCGCAATCAGCTCAGATGTAGTCTTCTTAGACAGTTTACCATATCCATCAAATTTTGAAACCTCAAAGTATACACCTGACGGGGTTTGATAGGCGTATCCTCTGTCAATCAGACCTTGAATGAAGTTTTGAATCTCCGCGATTTGCTCCGTAGGTCTTGGGTGAAAATCGGCTCGAAGCACGTTCAGGCTATCAAAGTCTGAAAAGTATTGGTCAATGAATTTCTTAGCTAGCTGCTGCGTCGAAACTCCCATCTCCCGTGCACGATTAATGATTCTGTCGTCTACGTCCGTAAAATTCTGAACGAACAACACCTTGTATCCTTTGTAAAGAAGATATCGGCGAAATACGTCGAAAACCACTATCGTTCTAGCATGACCAACGTGACTGTAGTCGTAGACTGTGACTCCACATACGTAAATCGAAATCTGCTTCCTGCCATCCGCAAGAGGTTCAACCTCCCCAGTCAGACTATTGTTGACCTTCACGCTTTGGTCAGAGATACTGCGTCTGGTGGTGCTGGACTTCGACAACTGCTGAGGGCAAAAACGGTGCCGTTGGAGATTCCTTAAAGTTTTGCGAACTGCCTAATCCTAGGAGGACGCCGATTCCACCTTCGCCTTAAGATCACGAAGAGAATTGCGAGCGATCTCCAACGCTTCCCCCATCTGCTGCGGATTATCACTCCTTACTGCTACTGTAATCCTGTTCACATCAAATTGTAGAGATCTCAATGGCTCCATGGGAAGGGAACTGAATCTAGTCAGCTTCCCGATTTCGTTGTTGAGTCGGAAGATACTCAGTAGGGCGCGGCCTTTGTGCTCTTTTTCACCTTGAATGAGCCTATTCACCACTGACTCTACTTGAAGAAATGCCTGTTCAATGCCCTCCGCAGCTGACATTGACTTTACAATTATGGAGGTGCGGTTTATGAATTATGCAAAGAAAAAGGGGTGGGGTTCCTACAGCTTTCCTATCCTGAACATTTGAGAGCCGCAGGATACGCAGACACCCTTGACCGCTGGTCTGCCATTCTTCAGCTTAACCTGCTTAGGATTCTTTATCTCCCGCTTCTTCTTCTCTTTCACGCAGTACCCCATTACTGGTTTAGCCATCTTTCAAGCCTTCTACGTGTGATAAGCGTATTCGTGCTTCGTATTTAAGCACGCGGTTTTACAGGAAAAACGTCGAAATCTTGGAAAAAACGCATCCCTCCATGCACAGCCACCGTCTTTAATTTGATGCCGCCTCCTTGCTCCCATGCAAAAAACGCATTTTAGTGGAGGCAGGGGTGGGATTCGAACCCACTTAACCGCGCTTACTACTCAGCCTAGCTGCAGGCGCGTGCGTAACCAATCCGCCACCCTGCCACGAGACCAGCATGTAGCCACCTCAGCCGGATTGCTGCCTCTAGCAGCTCACCGTGCAATCCAAAGGATCGCATGAGTTCTTGTTCGTTGCGCGATAATCGAGAAGACTTCTCCTCATTCAATTATTATCATGGTGAGGGTTGACCTAACTCTTGGTAGCCTCCTGATCTTCTGCGTGATTACTTCGTTGAGCTTGTTTGCAGATTCAGCCTGTACCTCAATCACTGTATCATATATTCCAAAGACGCGATGTGCCTCAGTAACTCCGGGAATTCCCCTTAGACTCTTGAGAGTTTCCTCTTCCGCGCCTAATTCGACGTTGATCAAAACGTATGCTGAAGCCATATGTTAAGCAAAATGAGTATGATGATTTATGCTTAGCTAAAGTAGGACATTCAGGCTAGTGCGTAAAGAACGAACAGAATGGCAAATGTCAAGGAGACTGTGTTAATCAGCTTCACTAGGACGTGAAGTGAGGGGCCAGCACAGTCTTTCAGGGGGTCGCCAAACGTGTCGCCAGTCACAGCAGCTTTGTGAGCGTCAGAACCCTTGCCGCCAAAGCTGCCTGCTTCAATGAACTTCTTCGCGTTGTCCCAAGCTGCACCACCGGTGTTCATGAGATAGGCGAGGAGAGTTCCGCTAATAGTGGCGCTGATAAGAAACGCTCCGACCGATCTTGGGCCTAACAAGAATCCCAAAGCAATGGGGACAATCACGGGAAGGATACCCGGGAGAATCATCTCCCTCTGGGCCGCTCTGGTGCTAATATCTACGCACCGTGTGTAGTCGGGCTTCGCATTTCCCTGCATGAGTCCAGGAATCTCCCTGAATTGTCTCCTGACCTCTTCAACAACCTTGAAGGCTGCTCGCCCAACTGCTCTAATTGCAAATGCGCTGAAAATGAAGGGTAGCAAACCTCCTATGAAAAGTCCAGCAATAACGCGGGGATCAGTGATATCCACGCCGAGGAAAGATGACTGCTGATGGCGGTTAACCACATTCAGGTATGCTTGGAAGAGAAGCAATGCTGCAAGACCGGCTGAGCCCAATGCGTAACCCTTTGTCAGAGCCTTCGTGGTGTTTCCTGCCGCGTCAAACCGATCGATTTGATCTCGAATCTGAGGATCGGCTCCTGACATTTCAGCAATGCCCGCTGCGTTATCAACAATAGGACCGAAACCATCCAAGCCGAGTATCAGGCCTGCAACCGAGAGCATGCCCATCGTGGCGATAGCTGTCCCGTAAACTCCTCCGAGGTGGGCATCGACACCAGCCTCTCTGGCGAAACCAGTGCCGAAGAAGTACCCCGCAAGGAAAACAACAACTATCACAATTACCGGCAGCGCGGTCGCTTCAAGTGCCACAGAGAAGCCGGTGATGATATTTATGGCGGGACCACTTTTGGAGGACTGAGCAATTTCTTTCACTGGTCTATATTTTCTTGACGTGTAGTACTCGGTGATAAGGAAAATCAGAATGCTGGCTAAAACTCCCGAAAGAGCAGCGTAATAGAGATTAAAACTTCGTAGGGTGTTAACTGTAAGGAAATACAGGCCGACGACAGTAAATGCCGTTGTTGCGATCATGCCGTTTCTCAACGGAATCATTGGATCTGTGAAGCCTCTAGCTCTAACAAAAGGTACTCCGAGTATAGTAGTAATGATCCCAACTGATCTGGCAAGCAATGGAAAGATTACAAAGTAGAAATTCTTCGTGACTGCAAAGAGGCTGGCGCCAATGATCATAGCTCCAATATTCTCAGCAGTCATAGATTCAAAGAGGTCAGCGCCTCTGCCTGCTACATCCCCTACATTATCTCCTACATTATCAGCAATGACAGCGGGATTTCTCGGGTCGTCCTCCGGAATTCCTGCCTCAACCTTTCCCACCAGATCAGCACCTACATCGGCGGCTTTGGTATAGATACCTCCGCCCAGTTGGGCGAAGAGGGCCGCTAGGCTTGCACCGAAACCTAGACCAACAATCAGCTCGGGGTCCCCGTACAAAGTGTACAGTCCAGTGACGGCGAGCAAGCTCAATCCCACATTGAAGAGACCCATCACAAGCCCTCCAGAGAACGCTATGTGCAGCGGTGTGCTAATTCCAAGCCTTGCGCCATAGGTGGTCCTCGCGTTGGCCCTAGTCGCAACATCCATGCCAACATACCCTGCTACAAGAGAGAAGGCTGCTCCAATGAGGAATGATACTGCTGTGAGAGGTCTCCCCGCGTGTCCCGTATAGTCGAATGCTACGTAAAGTATGGCAGCAAGGATTATGGCAATTAAAGAAATGGTTCTGAACTGCCTAAAGAGATAGGCCCTTGCACCCTCTCTGATAGCGTCGTATATCTTCAGCATTTCCGGAGTGCCAGCTTCAAATCTTGAAACTCGCAGCGCCAGATACGTCGCGAAAGCTAGCGCGATTACGCCGGCAATGAAGGGAAGGAACTCCAGAACCATAGGATTCACAGGAAGCTAAATTCCACGGGCGCTTATTACCGCCAATATAAAATTATGGCGTGACGGCTAGCTACATTTTTTTCGTTAGCCACCACCTGAATAATGCCGTGGCGAAGATTATTGATGCGTCGGGTCATTCTTCGCGAGAGTATGAAACTCCTAACGCTGCAGGAACTCCAATTCTCTTACGAACGGTCTCAACTGAGAAGCTGGTAAGGACAACTATCGCTGAAATGTACGGCAGCATGGTGAAGAATTGTGAAGGAATGCCAAGCTGGAAACCCTGCAGGGTGTACTGTAGCGCCTCCACTCCCCCAAGTAGGTAAGCTCCCAAGATAGCTCTGAGGGGACTCCATGCAGCAAGGATAACTAATGCAATCGCAATCCAACCCCTCCCTGCAGTTACCGGTGCAGCAGCAGGTGCTTCTGTCCAGGATCCCAGAAGTCCGAGGATTAGATATGCGCCTGAAAGTGCTGCTAAACTTCCGCCGATCATCACGCAAATGTACCTAATCCTGAAGACACTCACGCCCAGACTGTCTGCCATGGACGGGTTTTCCCCAACGCTTCGGATATTCAACCCCCAGCGTGTCCGGAAGAGGATAAACCACATGATGACCGCCAAGGCAATTGACAGGTAGACCATTGGATTCAGTCCCCCAAGCAAGCGTCCGAGAACAAGACCGATGACGGGAACCTTACTCAATGCATCCTGTACGCTCGGAAAGGCAACAACGGGAAGCCCGGGAACTGTAACTCCGACAAGGGGCTTGCCAAGGAACCCGGAGAGCCCGACTCCAAGTAGATAGATTGACAGCCCCGTCGCAACTTGATTGAGACGTAAGGTGACGCTCATAAAGGAATGAAGAAGACTTACCACAGCACCGATAAGAACGGCGATCGCGAGGCCAGCCCACGCGTTCCCTAGGAGGTGTGCAGCACCGAACGCTCCCAAAGCACCTAGAAGCATCATACCTTCCACGCCTAGGTTCAGTACACCGGAGCGCTCGGCGTAGATTTCTCCCAATGCAGCTAGCAGTAGGATGGTGCCGGTTTCCATCGCACGAGCGAGGACTGCTGCGACTACTTCACTCAAGCGGACAACGTCCTGATAATTCGAAAACGGTACAGTCTAAATAGCTCTCCAACAATAACGAAAATGAAGATCATCGCTTGGAAAAGAACAGTGAAAGCTTCCGGCACTCCACTCGTGGTCTGCAGAACATCTGCCCCAACTTTTAAGCCACTGAATAGAACAGTGGCAGGGATTACTGCCAACGTGTTGAGACCTGCAAGCCAAGCGACAATAATCCCCGTGAAGCCATAGCCTACAGCAATCTCAGCGCGAAGGTATCCGGCACTGCCAGATACGACAACCATTCCAGCGAGGCCCGCCAACCCTCCACTGATTATCATTCCTAGCAGTATAGTGCGCAGGTACCTGATTCCCGCGTACCGCGCTGCCGATGTGCTTTCACCCACCACCCGAATTTCGAACCCGACGCGGCTCCGTTGCATGAGCTGATACAACACGATCGCAATCAGAATACCGATCGTGATGCTTGGATCGATGCTTGTCCCTGGAATTCTTGGCAGTCTGGCGTACGCTGGAAATGGGGCAGTTCCGGCGAAAGCAGGTACAAGAGGGTCCCTCCACGGGCCCAACGTCAGGTAAAAGACCAACTGGAGTGCAATGTAGACTGTCATCAATGTTGTCAGCACCTCGTTAACGCCTAAGCGAGCCTTGAGTAATGCCGGACCTGAGGCCCAAGCCGCACCTGAAACAAATCCACCCATTGCCATTAGTGGAACAACAAGCGTGGGAGGTATATCTGGAACAAAAAGTGCAATCCACGTCGCGCCGACTGCTCCCATCAGATACTGCCCCTCCGCACCGATATTCCAGAAGCCAGTACGAAACCCAATAGCCAATCCCACAGCAATCAGCAACACCGGGGCTCCGATTGAGAGCGCCTGTGATATCCCACTCAAAGTGAGAAAGACCATCGAAATTTGCGAGTACGCGCGTAGTGGATCCACGCGGTTGGCTGCGAGTACTGCCGCTCCAACGACGAAAGCGAGGCCAACGGAAAGGACTGGAACACCAAAGCGTAGCCCAAGTGGAGCGTGCAGCCGTCTTTCCCACCTTACTGTGTATCCCAGCACGCTGGTCATTGGAGAGTCATCCCCCTGACGATCCCGCCATCATCATGCCGACGACTTCTATGGATGCCTGTTGGGCTGAAAGTAAGCCCACTAACTTTCCCTCGTAAATGACAGCCACATTATCGCCCAGCGTAAGAATTTCGTCGAGGTCCTCAGAAATCAGCAGAACCGCACTCCCCTGCTCTCGTGCCTGTATGAGCCGCTGGTGCACGTATTCCGTCGCCCCAACATCCAGACCTCGCGTGGGATGTTCGGCCACAATCAGCTTAGGTTTACGCGATAGTTCTCTAGCTAAGATCAGCTTTTGCAAGTTGCCGCCCGACAGATTTTGGACGGGGTTCCGAGTGTCTGGTGTCATGATGCTGAATTCTGATACGAGCTGGGAGGCATGCTCGTCAATCGCTTTGAAATCAAGCCAGATGTTTCGAGCAAAGGGTCCATTTCGGTATTCGCGTAGCACCAAGTTTTCGGCTACCGTCATGGAAGCAACTGACCCTACCCCCTGCCGATCCTCGGGGACGTACGAAATGCCGGCGCTAAGAAAGTCTAGGGGGCTAGATGAAGTAAAGTCCAGTCCGTTGACGTAGATTTTTCCTTTAGTCAAGCGTCGCAGTCCCGTAATCACTTCAGCTAGTTCTCTCTGACCATTGCCTGCAACCCCCGCAAGTCCGAGAATTTCACCCGCTCGGATTTCAAGTGAAATGCCCTTCAGTGCGGGGAGCCCTTTGTCACCCATAACCTCTACATTTTGCAGTTCTAGAAAACCGGCGCCAGGCGAGAAGGGTTTCTTTTCGAGCTTGAATAGTACTGGTCTTCCAACCATCAGGTTTGCAAGTTCGGCAGTATTCGTCTCCGAAGGTCTCCTTGTATCTACCGCACGTCCACGCCGGAGGACGGTTATTCGGTCACTGACCTCCAAGACTTCATTCAACTTGTGGGAAATGAACACGACTCCTCGACCTTCCGATGCCATTCTCCTTAGGGCAGCGAAGAGTTCCCCTATTTCCGGGGGCGCCAAAAGCGCAGTCGGTTCATCTAGGACCAGTATGTCTGATTCTCGGAAAAGAATCTTCAGAATCTCGACCCTTTGTCTTTCCCCCATTGAGAGTTGCCAAATCTTTTGCTGGGGGTTAACTGGCAACCCGTAGCGTTCCCCAAGTTCATGGATGCGGTCGTGAACTTCGTCCATTTTCAGAAAAAACCTTGGTTCATTCAGTCCGAGAATGATGTTCTCGGCTACTGAGTGGGTGCTTACCAACTTAAGGTGCTGATGCACCATTCCGATGCCAAGTTGCATCGCATCCCTTGGAGAATTAATCTTCGCCTCACGCCCCTTAACAATTATCTGCCCCGAGTCGGGACGATACAGGCCGTACAGAATATTCATCAGCGTAGTTTTCCCAGCACCGTTCTCACCCAGAAGAGCGTGAACTTCTCCGGGAAGAAGCTGGAAATCGAGGTTATCGTTAGCCACCACTCCTGGAAATGATTTGATGATTCGACGCATTTCAACTAGGGGCCCTATGGTGTCCGGAGACTGTGGTGACAGAAACGCTACGCCTCAGCACTCGTCACCCCTCGCTTGCCGCTAAAATAGTTTAGCCCTCCGCCGGCTGCCTAACTTCTTTTGAAATCAAATGAGAGCTCGGAAACTTGTGGGTCCGCCAGCCCCCCGCAGTGCATATATAGCAAGCTTTGCGCATCCAGCTCGCAACATGCCTCGAAAGAAGAAGAATGTTGACCTAAGTCGACGAAGATTTCTTGGGGCCTCTACTGCGGTGGCAGCTGCTGGCATCGTTGGAGGCCTAGCTGCGGGTGGCGTTGGAGGCTACCTAACCGGACAGGCAGCAGCTCCTGTTAAGATAGAGAAGGTGCCAGGGAAGCCGAAAATTAACGCGGCATTTGTCTACGTAGGCCCTATAGGGGATTTCGGATGGACCTTTGCTCACAACCGTGGCCGCCTTTTTGCCGAAGACCGGCTGAAGGCAGCGGGCGTCGAGATAAAGACACCGTACCTGGAGTCGGTTCCTGAAACAACATCTGGTCCTAGCATTGACACACTAGTAAGCCAGGGCGCCAATATTGTTTTCACCACTAGCTTCGGCTTCATGAATCCCACCGCTGATGTTGCTGGGCGTCATTCAGATGTCATCTTTGAACACTGCTCCGGATACAAAAGCGGAGCTGCAGGAAACGCTCCGAAAAACATGGGATCGTATTTCGCTGACTTCTATCAAATCTACTACCTGAACGGGCTCGCTGGCGGTGCGATGAATAAGACTGGCCACGTAGGATATGTGGCTGCATTCCTCATCCCAGAGGTTGTGAGACACATTAACGCCTTCACATTAGGGGTACGAGAAGCTGGGAGGGCGAAGGGCAACCCGGACATTAAGGTGCACGTAGTAACACTAAACTCTTGGATTGACGAAGTCGGGCAGGGCAACGCTACTAGATCTCTCATAGAGGAGAATAACGCCGATGTCATCTCCTATACATCTGATTTCCCCATCACTCTCAGGATCGCAGAGGAATATCAGACCCAAAGAAACAAGCGCGTATGGAGCTTTAGTCATTATAGCGACATGCAGCAGTTCGGTCCTACCGCACATTTGACTGGACAAGTAGTGGAGTGGGGTCCGATTTACCTCGACTTGATTACACAGGCGCTGAACGGCACTTGGGATTCGCGTGACATCTGGACCCGTGCAGGCGATTATGACCCCTTCCGTTGGCGATCGAGTACGGCTACGCCTGATCCCAGCGCCATTGGTAAGGTCGAAGGGACTGTTCATCCAGCGGTGCTGAATCCAGTTATCCCTGAAGAAGTGCGAGCAGAAACCGCGCGGCTATGGGCTGATATGAAGGAAATGCTCTTCGAGCCATTCACTGGACCGATTAGAGACCGAGACGGAAAACTCCGGCTGAAGCAAGGGGAGAGAATCGATCACGACGGGCTTTCGCTAATGAACTGGTTCGTAGAAGGCGTTGAGGGCGGGCAGATTCCGACCACCTAGCTCCGCCCCCACCCATTATTTTCGTGTCCAAGTCTTCGACTTACTCAATAGTCAAGTGCCTCCGATCCTTTCAAGTAACCCGGCAACCATAAAGGGAAGAAGGGCTGTTGCATCACCCACTACTGTTACATGTCTAGCTTTAGTCTTCACCTTTCCCCATGAGACAGCCTCCCTTACATGAGCGCCCGTCAAACTTCCATCGTATTCGCTAGCAGTCGTTATGTAGACAGCAAGGTCCAGGCCCCCTCGAAACTGATTCCACCATAATGTGTGATGCTTTGTTATACCATTCCCTATCATGATGGCCCCAGTCTTTTTGGCTGTAAACACAATGTCGGAGAGCCTCTGTTCGTCCTTCAGAACATCGATCTTGAAATCCCTATGTCTCTGAGAAAATAGCCATAATTGGCTTCCAACGGCGCCGTCAGTCAAACCAGGCACGAAGATTGGCACTTGATTCTTGGCTGCCCAATACAGGATTGAACTATCGCTATCAACAAACCCTCCAAGCTTCTCGCAAAGCTCAGATGAGGCTATCTCCCTAATCCCTTCCGAATACAAGCTCTCCAAGAATGGCTGAAGCTTCTTCTCAAGTAATGGACCGTAGGACTCCCCAGGAACCAGAATATTCCCAAGCCTATGATAGCCACGGCGATAAAGGGCTGCATCGTTCAAATCGAAGTCTCCATGGTAATAATTGGCCCAAGATCTGGCCAAATCATGATCCAAGGTGCCGGAGGCGGTGACAATAGCATCGACAAGCTTTCTCTTTACAAAGTCCCTGATGACTCCACGCAGCCCTGTTGCAACGGGCGCCGCTGGGAAGGACAGGAAGGTATGGCAATCTTTGTCCGATACGATCTCCTCCATTATGTCCACAGCCTCAGCTAATCTCCTCCCCATGAAGCCACCTGCGCGCGTCATCTGGATGATGATGTCATTGACGCGCATCTTCTTAGTTAGATGAATATCCTCCACGCGCTTCAGAGTTCTTTTCATGTTACGAATGTGATTCGTACGTTCGCGAACCTTATATCTATCCTCTAGCCTGTAATATGAAAATGTCCTTCGAAAGGCCAAGTCGCCTAGCAGATGTTACAAAGCTTCTAGTTCGGGTCGCTATGGGCGAAGAAAAGGCCGATCTTGTCATCAAGGATCGCACACTGGTAAATGTCAACACTGGAGAACTCCAAGAAGAAGTCGACGTAGCAGTAAAGGGAGATCGAGTCTGTCTAGTGGGTCAAGCGGACCACTGCGTTGGTTCTAGCACTCTTGTAGTCGAAGCGAGAGGCAAATACATTGCACCCGGCTTCATAGATGGTCACGTTCACCCGGAGAATAGCATGCTAAGCCTTACGCAGTTCGCCCGAGCTGTTCTTCCTCATGGGACAACATCAGTTTTCATTGATCCACATGAGTTCGCCAATGTCATGGGAGTTAAGGGTGTCAGGATGTTAATGGAGGAGGCAGAGGGCATTCCGCTGAGAGTCTTTGTGACGATGCCATCTTGTGTGCCTGCTTCACCTGGATTAGAGACGACTGGCGCATCCTTGGGGCCCCGGGAGATCAGGGAAGCCATGCGGTGGAACCGGGTTGCTGCTCTAGGTGAGGTCATGAATTATGCTGGCGTGATTACTGCCGATAACAAGCTACACGAGGAAATCGCAGCCACGCTCCTGGCAGGTAAGATTGTTGAGGGCCACTGTGTCGACCTTTTGGGCAAGGAACTCTCCGCATACGCGGCCGCAGGAATAACGTCATGCCATGAATCGACAAAAACGATTCACGCTGTCGAAAAGTTGAGGCATGGTATGCACGCGATGCTCCGTGAGGGTTCTGCTTGGCTCGATGTTGCAGAGACTATCAAAGCGGTAACTGAACTGGGTCTTGACTCAAGACATGCTGTTCTCGTCACGGATGATAGAGACGCAACTTCGATTCTCAATGAAGGCCACATGGATCACGTAGTGCGCAGAGCGATTGAAGAGGGTGCTGATCCCGTTCAGGCCATTCAGATGGCTACACTCAATCCTGCAGAGCATTTTGAGATGGCGCGGGAGTTAGGGAGCGTCTCCCCCGCAAGGCAC
The DNA here is from genome assembly GCA_023266955.1 of Nitrososphaerota archaeon. Classification (GTDB taxonomy): domain Archaea; phylum Thermoproteota; class Nitrososphaeria; order Nitrososphaerales; family JAHFOH01; genus JAHFOH01. The sequence goes on along the minus strand of JAHFOH010000015.1, from coordinate 532 downwards.
GCTGACCTTGTTCTACTCAACAGTCTCGAAAAGGTTAGCGTCGGTCTGTCAATAGCTGGAGGAAGACTTGTAGCCAAGGAAGGTAGAATGATCGCAAAGCTCCCCGTCTTCAGATATAGTGGGGCAGCTCTACGCTCGGTGCATATCAAGAAGCAAGTGAAGCCAAAGGACTTCCGAATCGTGTCTCCTCACCCAACTGGGAGCACCAGAGTTAGAGTCATACAGGCGATCGGGGGCAGTGCATACACCAAATATGCGGAAGAAGAAGTTGAAGCGTCACGTGGAGAGATTAATGCAGATGTAGGAAAGGACATACTCAAGGTAGCGGTCTTCGAAAGACATCGAGCCTCAGGAAGAAAGGCACTTGGCTTCGTCAAGGGTTTTGGACTAAAGGAGGGCGCTGCTGCTTCAACCGTAGCACATGATAGCCACAACCTGATTGTCCTGGGAACTGACGATGATGACATGGCGTTCGCCGTTAACAAACTTGCCGAGGAAGGAGGAGGAATGTGCGTTGTTCAAAGAGGAAAAG
>JAHFOH010000014.1 GCA_023266955.1 Nitrososphaerota archaeon | reverse complement strand
TTATCTTGATCTCGAGCACGCCCGATTGCGTTTCAACTATCATCCTTTTGCCGTCATATAGCACATAATCATCAAAGTTCAGACCAACTTTCTTCATGAAACTTCTTAGGACATTCTTCGTAGTGCCCCAAGCGCAGATGGAGTCAAAATTCCCAGCAGAGAATCTGTCGAAGCCAACAACTTTATGCTTTTCACTGAGACGACTAGTTAGGTAGGACCCCGCAACCCCCGTCCCCACGACGGCAATTCTCAAGGAGTAATCATCCGAGTGGTTTTGCCTGTTCTTGTCTGATCGCTAATAACCGTTTCATTAAGAGAAAACCGCCAAACCTTAAATAACGTTGCAAGTCGCCGGCCTTAAGACGCCGATGGGCGAAGAGTTCGTCCTCATTTTCTATGCAGCGGTATTCGGCGTGGCTGCCGGTGTACCCGTCCTCATAATCCCGAAAATTATTGCGCTGAAGAAGCCGAGCGTAGCAAAGCTTGCCACCTTCGAAGCTGGCCAGGTTCCTACAGGTGAATCACGAGTTCGATTAATGATGCAGTATTACGCTTATCTCCTCATGTTTGTTGTCTTTGACGTAATTTCTATGTTTCTTTTCGCGTGGGCGGTAGCATTCGCAGGCTTAGGCTTGTCGAGCGCCCTTGTGATAGCAGGCTTCCTAGCGATTATCCTTATAGCAATGGGTTACGCACTTTACCTTGCAGGGAAACGAGAGCTTTGGTAGCCCCGAACGCCCTGGTAGGCAAAGTAAATGAGATTCTAGTCCAAGCCATAGGTGAACCTCTACGTTACTTGGTGAATTGGGGTAGACTTTATTCACTCTGGCCTGTCCACGTTGAAACAGCTTGCTGCAGCATCGAGTTCGGCGCTACCCATGGTCCTCGCTTTGACCCAGAGAGATTTGGACTCCTTGAAGCCTTCGGATCTCTGAGACAGTGCGACCTCCTGATAGTTTTTGGAACCGTAACGAGGAAGTTCGCTCCTCGCCTCAAAATGATATACGATCAGATGCCTGAGCCGAAGTGGGTCATAGCCATGGGTGCATGCGCCATCACCGGTGGACTGTACTTTGATTCGTATAACGTTCTGCCCGGTATCGATGATCTGATGCCCGTCGATGTGTACATACCAGGCTGTCCCCCCAGACCTGAATCTGTACTTCAAGCTCTCATAATGCTGCAAGAAAAAATTAGAAAATCGAAGCTCAGATAGAGATGTCCACTTCCTTAACCGGGGAACAAGGTCTAGCTGATGCTGTAAAAGCTGCGTTTGGTGATAAGGTGGTCGGGATAAAGTCCAAGTCGAAACGGGTGAAAATCACCGTCGATAAGGATATTCTGCCTGATGTCGCGCGCTTCATCAGGGATAACCTAGACTTCGACCACCTCATATCAGTGGACGGCACGGATTATCCGAAGGACAATACAATCGAGTTAATCTACCACATAACCTCCATTGAAAAAGAAGAGCAAAGAAAGTACATCCTTAGCTTAGCCACCAAACTCCCTAGAGACAGCCCAGTATCTCCGTCGCTCATACAGGTTTGGCCAGCAGCAGAATATCACGAACGCGAAACCTTCGAAATGCTAGGAGTAACATTCACAGGACATCCTAAACTCGAAAAGCTGCTGCTTCCAGATGACTGGCTCGACATACCACCATTGAGAAAAGAATTCAGATTGCCCGGCAGGTGATATAATGACTTCAGTTGCACGCAGTTTACCCTTCCCTACAGAGGTGATCGTGGGCGATAAGTTATCTATCAGCATAGGCCCGCAGCATCCCGGTTCCGGGCATTTTCGAATCATCGTCGTCCTTGAAGGAGACATCGTGTCTGAGGCAATCCCTGATCCAGGGTACGTTCATAGGGGCGCTGAGAAGATGTGCGAATTCAGAAACTTTGTCCAGAACGTTCCAATGCTTGAGCGAACAACTCTGCCAGATGCGAACGGAATCATTTTCCCCTACATCTTAGCCGTTGAAGAGCTGATGGGCATACAGGCTCCACCTAGGGCGCAGTATCTTCGCATCATTTCAGCTGAACTCAACAGAATCGTTAGTCACCTCTACTGGCTTGGAATATACGGGGTATTTCTCGGACACAGTACAATGTTCTTGTGGCCTATGGGCGACAGAGAACTCTTCATGGACCTAATTCAGACGGTGGGAGGAACTCGAGTGACGCCCTCGTACATCATCCCTGGCGGAGCAAGGAATGATTTGCCCGATAATTTCAAGGATAAAGCCCTTAAGGCCTTCGGCTACTTCGAACGCCGTCTGAAGGAGTATGACAGAATTTTCTTCAGCAATCCATTAGTCTTGAAAAGGTCTCAGGGAGTAGGCGTTCTCAAAAGGTCAGAGGCTATAGCATTGGGGATAACTGGACCTAATCTAAGAGGCTCGGGTCTAAAATCAGACACGAGAAAGGACGAGCCCTACTCGATGTATGAAACGCTAGACTTCGACATACCCTCTTACCCTGATGGTGACTGTTGGGCAAGGGGCATGGTGAGATTCCATGAGCTGTATTGGAGCATGCAGATAATCAAGCAGGCGGTCGAAAAGATGCCTTCAGGACCGTTTAGGTCAAGACTGCCGTTATTGACCGCAAGAGCTCCTGCTGGTGAAGCAGTCGCTAGGACTGAGGCTGCCAGAGGATGCATGTCGTATTATGTGGTGAGTGATGGCACTTCGAAGCCCTATCGGGTGAGGGTTAGTGTCCCGTCCTTTCGAAACATGATCGGAATTCCGTACCTCCTGAAGGGGGGACATCTAGCGGATGTGCCAGCAATCTACTGGAGTCTAGATTATTGGCCCGTGGAGGCTGACAAGTAGATGAGTGAACCTACCGACTTTGAGGAATTTCTGAAGCGTGTTGTAACAATTGTTTTCTGGATACTTCTGATTGTTCCAATTATTGTTTTGCCGCTCCTATTCTTCGGATCCGAAATCCTTCAAGCCCTGCAACTACTTGTGAACGCAAACTCCATTTTCATCCTCATAAACAAGGCTCAGAATCCTTTCCTCGCTTTCGAATTAATGGATAGCTTAGGACAGGGTCCGTGTATTGCTACCGCTACCTATCAGCCATCCGCTGGTTGCAATCCAACATTCTTCAGGATAGTAATCTTCCCAGGCTTTACTTTCGTAGCGCTTCTGACGCTATGGTTAGGATGGTTTGAAAGGAAGCTCGCGGCTAAAGTGCATATGAGGTATGGTCCGCTGTATGCAGGAAGAATAAGTGGTGTTTTGCAGCCCATCGCCGACATCCTCAAGTTACTAGGCAAGGAGCTGATAATACCAGCGAAAGCCGATAAACCATTCTTTATCGCTGTCCCACTTCTCACGATGGGGATATCCGCTGCATTGCTTACTCTCATACCTCTCAGTGAGAGAGTTTACGTCGTGCCACCCGCAAGCGCCAGCTTGGGACTGCTAGTTCTGTTCGCAGTTTTGGGGTTCTATCCTATCATTATTCTAATGGGGGCATGGGCAAGTAGCAACAAGTTCTCCTTTATTGGCGGGTTGAGGGCACTTCATCAACTGGTGTCATATGAAATTCCATGGTTTCTGGCAGTACTAGGTGTAGTTGTGCTGACCAGCTCGTTAGACCCATTCCAGATTGTTAGGGCTCAATCCAAGATTTGGTTCATAGTTCCACAATTTATTGCAGCCTTTGTCTTTCTCACCGCGACTCTTGCGGAGTTAGAGAGAATACCGTTTGACCTGCCCGAAGCCGATACGGAGATAGTTTTTGGGTGGCTGACAGAATATGGCGGCATGTTCTGGGGGATTTTGTTCGGCCTTTCTCCGTTTATCAAGCTTTACGTCTTTTCAGGCTTGTTCACAATTCTTTTCCTTGGAGGATGGCTTGGTCCAGCATTTCTCCCTCCTGAAATATGGTTCATTCTAAAGACCTTCGTAGTCATAACCGTGATAATGTTTAGCAGAGTCTTTAACCCAAGAATAAGGATAGATCTGTTAATTCGGGTTGGATGGGTATACTTGATCCTATTAGCCGTGATTAATCTGTTTATTGCAGTGGGGCTAAAGGCATTCGGAGTGTTGTGAGATTATGAGTTTAGTCAGAGGTGTATTCGTTGCATTCGTAACTGCGCTAAGACAGCTGTTTAGAAGACGCATGACCCTTAGGTATCCAGAGGAAAAACTCGAGATAGAGGGAGAGGGCTTTCAGTATGATGCGAAGAAGGCCATTGGAATTCCCGGGTACAAGGGTAGACACATTCTCTTTCTCGATAAATGCACCGGTTGCCAACTCTGCTCCATTGCTTGCGAGAACATAGCTGATTGTATCGAAATGGTTACGGTGGAGAAAAAGGACTTTCCAGCCTGGGTGGTGCCTAAGCAACTAGCAGCTGCGGCCACCTTCCCACAGAACAAGAAATCCCTGTGGCCTCAGATAGATTTCGGAAGCTGCGTCTTCTGCGGCTTTTGTGTCGACGCTTGTCCCTTTGATGCACTTTACATGACGAACGAATACGAGTTGACGTCCTACACTAAGGAGGGACTCATCTTCACCCCGACTCAGCTCGCTATTCCTCCGAAGGAAGTTGGAAAAACGGTGAAGTTTCAGGTCGAGGAGATGGAAGCCTACCATGGTTGACATTGTCTTTCTTGCGCTTGCCGCAGTATCAATCGGAGCTTCAGTTATCGCACTAGAGGCTAGGGAGATAGTTTACGGAGCAGTAGCTCTCGGAGTCTCCTTTCTCGGTCTTGCCGGGTTCTTCATCATCTTAGACGCGCCCTTCGTAGCGCTCTTTCAAATCACAGTCTACGTTGGCGCCGTGGTCGTGCTGATTCTGTTCACTGTCATGCTCATTAGAAGGGAAAAGGGTGTAAAGACTCCGGCAGCTTGGGAAAGGGGAGTCGGCATCGTAGCTGCAGCCGTTCTTGCCATCGGAATGGGTTCAGTAGCTTTCGCATCTGGCTTGCAGACATGGGTAGCTCCGCAAGGCGTACAGGTTTCCTTCCGTGAAATAGGAGTTCAACTACTCACTCAATACTGGCCCATCCTTCTCATTCTCGGTCTGGTTCTAGCGAGTGCCGTGATGGGAGCCCTGACGCTTGCGAAGGTGGAGAGGGAGGAGAAGTGAACCATGCCTCATGGCTTCGAACCACTACTCGATTACTTCATAGTTTCAACAATACTATTTGCCATCGGCGTCTACGGCTTAGTCACGAAGAGAAACGCCCTGCGAATGCTTTTCGCCATTGAAATCATCATCAATGCAGCAAACCTCAATTTTGTTGCTTTCTCCAGATATCTTACAAACCCGAATGTAACAGGTCAAACTTTCGCGTTATTTTCGATAGCGCTAGCAGCCGCTGAAGCCGCAGTCGGCTTGGCAATTATCATTCTAGTCTTCCGTGTCAACAGAGAGATAGATGTTTTGGAGTTGAGGAGGCTCAGGGGCTAATCCTCCTTGGCTACATACCTGTTTCAAGCCGTGCTCCTACCCATAGTGCTCTCTCCAGTCGCCTACTGGCTCGGAAAATCACTCGGTGTCAGATCAGGGTGGTTCACCTTCGGTCTAATGGCTTATTCCACCTCTTTGCTTCTGATTTCGGCTTCTACAGGCCCTTCGTATTCTGAGACCTACCCCTGGCAGCCCATAGGTGAGTTTGGACTGAAGGCTGATGGACTCAGTCTTCCGTTTGCAACAACGGTGGCAATACTTTCCACGGTGCTGGCGATTTATTCAATGCCGTACATGAAACATAGAATTGAAGAGGAAATCACGACGTCGAGCTCTTCGGAAAGAGAAGAGCAAGTCAAAAGTGGCATCGGCAGCTACTACATGCTCTACCTACTCTACACATCGGGAATGATTGGAACCACGCTAGCCACTAACGTGATACAATTCTACCTCTTCTTTGAATTAATGCTGATTCCGTCTTACTTCCTCATCGCGAGGTTCGGGTACGGAGACAGAAACAGAATTTCTTTCATGTACTTCATCTGGACTCATGCTGGAGCACTTCTCCTTCTAAGTGGATTACTAGCAATAGGATTCCTTGCTGGACCGCCTGGAATGCCTAAATTCGATATGGCAGCGATCGCAACAGCATCAATACCATTCGGTCTTCGAGTGTGGGTAGCAGCTGCGATAGCTATAGGACTATTCGTTAAGCTGGCAGCTTTTGGTCTTCACATTTGGCTTCCATACGCTCATGCTGAAGCACCCACGCCAATCAGCGCCCTCCTCTCACCCGCAATGATCGGGATCGGAGGCTATGCACTAATTCGATTCCTCCTCTTCGTGATTCCATCTGCATATCTCACCACAACCTTCGCGCTTAGCATTTGGGGAGTGGTAACGATGATTTACGGCGGTCTAATGGCACTCGCACAGGATGACATCAAACGGCTCTTAGCTTACTCCAGCATCAGCCAGATGGGATACATTATCTTTGGAGTCTCTTCCGCATTTTATCTCGGAGTCTCTGGCTCAGTGTTCCAGTACGTGAGTCATGGGACAGGTAAGGCTATCCTCTTCATGGTCGCCGGTGCCATCATTCTTCAAGCTAACGGACTGAGGAGCATCAGTAGCATGGGTGGGCTAGTCCGGAAACTACCCATAACTGCGACTGCTGCAATGATCGGCTTCCTCACTATAATGGGCACACCTCCGCTGAATGGTTTTCAAGCTGAATGGATGTTGTTCTCAGGTTCATTCGCTGGCGCTTTTCAGTCAGGATCTAATGCTAAGGTAATAATCACAGCAATAGCGCTGTTTTCGACAGCGATTACGGCAGGTTACACTCTTTGGACGATGAAACGAATCTTCTTTGGGTCTCTCCCCCCTGAATTAGAAGGCGTCAAAGAAGCGAGTGCCTTAGTCACGATACCATTACTCTTCTTGGCGTTTCTTACAGTCACCCTAGGCGTCTACCCCTCGCTAATTACTGAACGCATTATCCCTATGATGAAGGCCGCTATGGGAGGATAATTTGATGGTTAACCAACTGATTCCGTGGTTAGTGTGGATCTTACCTATAGCGGGTGCGCTGCTAACTCCAGGTTTTGCAAGAATCCACTCAAAGATTAGAGACTATTTCGCCGTAGGCTTCTCCTTTGCTTCAGTACTCCTGGCCGGATCAATGCTACCTTCAGCATTCGCGGGGGAGATCAATCACTTCCAACTGGACTGGATCCCCTCTCTGAACATCAAAGCAGGTGTCTTGGCTGATCCACTCAGTATTTTCATGGCCAATGTGGTTGGTTGGGTAAGCTTTCTCATCATGGTCTACAGCTTAGGCTACATGAAAGAAGAGTCTGGACTAACAAGGTATTGGTTCCTGATGAATTTCTTCATCGGAAACATGCAGCTGATAGTTCTCTCGGATAATTTTCTGCAGCTGTTCTTCGGTTGGGAGGGAGTGGGATTCTGCTCCTACGCTCTAATCGGTTTCTGGCACACTGACGAATTGAAGTATTGGGTAGGGACTCCTGGGAAAGTAGCTTGGGGGGTGCCTCAGGCATACTCCCCGACTCATGCCGGGATGAAAGCTTTCATCACGACTAGGATCGGTGACATCGCATTCCTAATCGGACTGCTAATTCTCTTTTCATTTTCAGGAACCTTCGACTTTACTTCTCTGGCTACAAAAACTACATGGGCCAGCAATCTTGCTTCCGTCGGACTATTCGTTCCAGTTGCTCTGCTGATCTTTGGAGGTGCCATCGGAAAATCCGCCCAGTTTCCTCTGCATGAATGGCTTCCAGATGCTATGGCTGGTCCAACATCAGTTTCTGCACTAATCCATGCCGCAACTATGGTCAAGGCAGGCGTTTTTCTAGTAGCTAGAGTCGGTCCGCTTTTTTACGCCGCCGCGATAGCCGTACAACAGATAGTTCCCTTATTCGCCACCATCGCATGGATTGGAGTATTCACCGCATTCCTAGCTGCCACGCAAGCCATGGTTTCGAAGGAGGTGAAAAAAGTTCTCGCATACTCAACAGTTTCCCAGATAGGATACATGATGTTGGGTCTTGGAGCTGCAGGATTAGCTGTCGATTTCTCTTCAGGTTACTCAGCCAGTCTATTCCATCTTTCTAGCCATGCGATATTCAAGGCAGCTCTCTTCATGGGTGCCGGAGCATTGATTCACGCAACCCAGACGAAATACATGCATGAAATGGGAGGTCTCCGAAAAAGCATGAAGATAACATTCGGTGCGATGCTGATTGCAGCTGCTTCACTATCTGGGATACCACCCTTCAGTGGCTTTTGGAGTAAAGACGCGATCTTGACTTCAACTCTACTTGCTAGTGGATACCCTCTATCTGGCGCGCTCTTCCTGTTGGCTGTCGTGACCGCGTTAATCACGGCATTTTACAGTTTCAGACTGATAGGAATGGTCTTCTTTGGGAAGAAGAGTGAGAATCTTGAGAATCTGGAGAGAGAGGGCCACCACGTTCACGAGGCACCCGCTGTCATGTGGATTCCTTATGCAATCTTGGCGGCTGCTACCATCGTAATAGGCATCGCTAGTCCACTCTTTTTCGAAGATAAGTTGAGAGTAACGCTTGGCGAATTCTTAGAGTCTTCCTTTAAGATTCCTTTCACCCAAGCAGTGGCCACCACTCCCGCCCTGATATCTGCAATCAGCTCCATCATCGCTTTGTCTGCTGGAGCCGGATTAGGCTACTACATTTACATCGCGAGGCGGATTGAACCGAGTGTAATACTTCAGCGCAGCACCTTGTTGACTTCAGTATACAGATTCTTCGAAAACCGGTGGTACATCAACTCCCTGTACTACAAATTGTTTGCTTATGTTACAGCAGCATTCAGCCGCATACTATTCTCGATCCTAGAGGTAGGTGTCATTGACCGATTCAACAGCGTCTTCGCAGATGCTTCAGTTTCCTTCGCTACCCTAAGCGACAAATTCGATCTCGGAATCATAGATAGGCTGATAAATGGAATATCGAAGTATGGGCAGAAGTTTTCACTCGTAGTAAGAAGGATTCAGACAGGCATCGCACAATATTATCTGCTTGCAATGGGCGTTGGCGTCATAGCGTTGGTAGTGTTCATGATCTTGGTGCTCTAGGGTGATGCAGTGGCGTTCCTAATTTCGGTGCTAATCTTCATACCCATACTTGCTGCGATACCTACTTTCCTCATTGGAAGGCGCAAGGGAGTCTACGCAAATCGATTCTCATTAGCCGTTTCCGTCGTCATTCTTGCTCTTTCACTCTATACGTATGCGGGAATCCTTCGTGCAGGATCCGGAGCTGAATTCAATCTTGTAGAGGGGCCTATTCCTTGGGTCACCGGTCTAAGGGGGATTGACTACTATGTTGGCATGGACGGACTCAGTGCACCCCTAGTAATCCTCTCTGCATTTCTAACAGTTCTTGTCATAATAGGATCAGGAAGGCTGATTAAAGAAAGAGAAGGACTATACTATGCCGTCGTACTTTTCTTCGAAGGCTCCATAATAGGCTTCTTCACTTCTCTAAATCTCATCCTCTTCTACGTCTTCTTTGAACTCGTCTTGATCCCCATGTTCTTCTTCATCGGAATATGGGGAGGACCGAACAGGAAGTACGCTGCTTTCAAATTCCTGCTTTTCACTTTCGCGGGAAGCACGATAATACTTCTAGGATTCTTCGGCCTGTACGCGTTCATTTCTCCTCCAACCTTCAACATCACGGAGCTTGTTGGGAGAATCCCGCTCTGGCTTCAGATCTTGGCGAGCATTGCTGCATTCATCGGCTTCGGGGTGAAACTCCCTATAGTGCCTCTTCATACATGGCTTCCCGATGCGCATGTGGAGGCTCCTGCACCCATTAGCGTGTTCCTAGCCGGTTTGCTTCTGAAAATGGGCGGATATGGTTTTCTCAGAATAAACTTGGGCCTCTTTCCCGACGCTTCCCGGCAGTTTGCTTGGGTCTACATTCTGTTCGGGCTACTTACGATGTTTTACGGGGCCATTGTCGCTGTGACTCAGAAGGATTTGAAAAGAATGATTGCACTAACAAGCATTAACCACATGGGCTTTGTTCTCTTAGGCGGCTTCACGGGAAACCAAATAGGTATCTCGGGAGCTGTCTTCCAAATGTTCAATCACGGCGTAGCAATCGGGCTGCTCTTCATGCTATCGGGTTTCATCCATGAGCAAGCAGGAACACGCGAAATTCCCGGCTTGAAGGGACTGAGAGTCACTATGCCGAGAACAGCGATTCTACTGATTATGGGTTCGATGGCAGCGATGGGCGTGCCAATCTTCAGCAACTTCATCAGCGAATTCATGGTTATTGTAGGAGCGATAGCAGTTGACGTGCGATACGCCGTTGCAATTTTGATTCCTATCATAACAGTCGCATACTTCCTTTTGGTCCTAAGGCGCTCTGTACTTTCTCCACCCGTAGAAGGTGTCAAACACCATGACATGACTCCATCTACTACCACAGCAATGTTGTTGTACTTGGTGCCTCTGTTCATACTGCTAGCATTTCCGTCATTGATTCTGGATGTCGTCAATCCAGCCTCTGCTGTACTTGTTAGAACATTTGCAGGTGTATAGGGCATGGATCTCCTATCAAACCTGATAATCTTGTTGGCGGGAGGCGCCCTAGCACTGCCTGGAATAGATTTCGCCTTCAAGAGGCGCGTTCCAGGTGGAAGACTACCTGGGTATGTTGCAGTAGCAGTTTTAGTAGCGTCATCACTGCTCGTGGGATTTTCGGCAACCAGGACTCTGGAACCTGCCTTTGCATCGAACCTCTTCAGGGTAGATTTGCTTGGCGTGTTATTTTCTCTGGCAGTCCTTTTGGTTTCAGTTTTTGTGGCTATTGCGTCTCTCGATTATGTGGAGAGAGACCCCAACATCGGTGTATACTACTCCCTTTTGATTTTCACTGCTCTTGGGATGGTGATTCTGGCGTTTGCAGTTGACCTTCTAGTGATATTTGTCGCATGGGAATTGATGAGTCTACCCACCTATGTCCTTGCCGGCTTCAGCAAGAGAGACCCCTCTTCGAATGAAGCATCCATCAAGTACTTTCTCGTCGGGGCCTTGGGCTCCGGCCTCATTCTATACGCCATCTCTCTAACATACGGTCTAGTCGGATCCACCGGTCTGGCTGAAACATTCTCTGCTCTGACTAGGATCATCTCTGAAAAGGAGCTGGCACCACTAGCTGTTTTGAGCTTAGCATTATTCATAGGAGGCTTCGGCTTCAAAATGGCGATAGTACCCTTCCACATGTGGATACCTGATGCGTATCAAGGAGCGCCAACAACAGTTAGCACACTGCTCGCCGCAGGAACCAAAAAAGCAGGTTTTGTTGCTGCGATTAGAGTTCTGGTTATCGCTATGACGGCGCTGAGAGCTGACTGGACAATAACGCTTGCTCTCCTAGCGGTGCTTACCATGACCCTAGGCAACATCGCTGCTCTCACTCAAAGAAGCATAACTCGCCTACTTGCCTACTCCAGTATCGCTCAAGCAGGCTTCATTGTCATAGGCCTTGCAGTTGCACCAACAAGCAGTCTAGGTCTCGTGGGCGCCCTCTTCCACGTTCTTAATCACGCCATCATGAAGTCAGCCGCCTTCATAGCAGCTGCGATAGTAATCTTCAAGACGGGCAGAGAAGATCTAGCCAACTTCAATGGGCTCGGAAGAAGGATGCCTTTTACAGCCTTCGCTCTCACAATATCGATGCTGGCTCTTGCTGGAGTGCCGCCTCTGAATGGTTTCTGGAGCAAGTTCGTTCTCTTCACGGCAGCCATACAAGGGGGCTTGCCGTGGCTTGCTGTAGCTGGAATCCTAAACAGTATTCTTTCTCTCGGCTATTACGGTTGGCTCATAAAGAGGATGTATCTAGATGATTTTGAAGGGGCAGTCAGAATACGGGAGCCAGCTAACTTGTCGGCTGCTCTCGGAATAGGATTAGTTCTAATAATTGTGATAGGAGTGTATCCCACTCCTGTTATTGAGCTCGCAAGAAACGCAGTCTTATCAACCTAAAATTTTCTAGATACACTGAAGTCTGCAAGCTCTTCCAATAGGTTTTTGGCATGACTCTGAGGTAAAACGGTCAGACTTTCAGCTGCCTTCGAAGCATATTCTCTTGCCATTTTTCTCAACTGATCGAGTATACTAGCATCGTCAGATATGACAGCGCCGATAACCTTCTGCTCACTTCTCCAGTCTAGTATGTCATCTTGAATCTGGTAGGCTATTCCGAGATGCAGACCATAATGACCGAGGGCATCAATCTCCCGTTCTGATCCGCCGCCAAGAATTGCTCCCACCCGTGCGGAGGTTTGAAAGAGTGAAGCCGTCTTTTCGGATATCAGCTGTATGTATTCGTCGATCGTTAGCGTGTGGACTTTTGGGTCGATCTTTAGTTCTCCAAACTCCCCCTCACACATCCTGAGCGCTGCAGAAGACAGCTCCCGTGCGACTTGTGGGTCGCCATACCTAGACGCTATGTCTAGGATCATCCCAAAGACGAAATCAGCGGTCAGCACGGAAGCATTATAGCCATACTTTATGTGAAAAGTCATCCTTTCCCTTCTTGAAATCTCTTCGTCAATAATATCATCATGAATGATCGACTCGGTATGGAGGAGTTCTACAGCCACAGCGGCAAGCCACGGATCAGCACCATGATTCCCTACGGTTTCTCTCGCGAGGACAACGATGAGTGGTCTAACCCTCTTTCCTCCCTCAACCGCGTATACTAGTGGGCCGTAGAAGCGGGACCAAGAGTACCGAGAAAGCTCCTTCTTCACCTCCTCGTTAATCCTTGAAACCTGCGCCTTGATACGCTCAGTGAATTTCTCAGTAAAGCCTGGAGTCCGAATCTCCACTACTAGAGCAACTCCAGTTTAGAACATCCCAAGGGAATGGGCAAAGTACTCATCGACTCAAAACCCTCCTCTTGCGTAGGAGCCAACGAGGCTTGATCCAGCTTTCTTCGGCACCGTCGGAAGTCTTGACGATTACCTGATCACCCTCTTCATCAAGGATTTGTTGAACCGGATGCTCTCTCCGGTAGAGGAAGTACTCCTTATCACTGAACAAGGCATAATTGGTCCTACGTCGCCTTATTCTACCGAACCACTGAACGTCAGCTCCGTCAACTGAAAGATAGAAGTATGCCCCGCCAATGTTTGCAACCACGCGTAGATAGTCAAGACGCTTAGGCAACGCATGTTCAAGAAGTAGCTTCATCAAAGTCGGTGTATTGTATGGGGCTTAAAACTATTGGTGCTCCGGGCGGGAGTGTCAGAATCCATAGGGATTCATTTGAAATCGCGGGCCTCAAGACAGAACTTAAAGGCCTCCCGCGATCAACGGCTCGAAAGGCCGCTATGCTTTCGGCCAAGTGTTGTCTGCCCCCGCCTAGTCCGGGCTACACCACCGGAGCGGGTTAGAAAGAATTCGTGGAGTTTTAAGTTTATCAGTCGATGGTGTCCTTCCAGCCTTGGGCCCAGAGAGCCCTACACCGGTTGAGACATATCTCATCCTTTCTGGCTCTTTCAGCAGACCTCGGTATTCTACTGAGGATACGGTAGGCCTCTCGGCCTCCCTTCTCTATACGGTACAAGCCCTCTTCGTCCGGGCCGGCGACCTTTGTTCCTAAGATTCGTTGAGCCCTTTCTAGGGCCCCTCGATCCTTCATTCTTATCTTCATCTTGAATATGGCTCTCCGCGCTGGAGTGTCCTTGGAGCATTCGCAGGAGCCCTCTCCCGTGTATAGACCTCCTAGATAGCCTTCATCACGTTGACTCAATCGCCTAAACCCTCTGTATCATGCTAGAATTGAATTTAACTTTGCTCGCGAATCAACGGAGAGGTACGATCTTGCTGTAAGAAACTTGACGCAAGATAAATTAGGACGCTGCAAGATGTGTTGAAAACCCGTGGGCCCGTAGCTCAGCATGGAAGAGCAACCGGCTCATATCTCATAAGTGAGATACCGGTTGGTCAGGGGATCGAAGCCCCTCGGGCCCACTATAGACACGGTTAAGGTGAAGAGCGTTTAAGTGATTCACAGAATTTTGATAAGAGGTTCTCTGATCCCCGCGAATTGTGTTATATTTCGCAGCAATACAGTGGCAGCCTCAACTTGTATTGCGTTGCTGAGGGGACCGATGTTAATCGCCCTGACTCCTGGTATCTCCACAATCAGGTTTGAACCTTGCTCGGTCATTGACTTATCATCTCCACATACAAAGGAATCACAGTCTAGAGGCCTTCCAATCTGGGCCAGCTTCTTTGATGACAACGTATGGAGAGCTGCAACCACTCGCCCTCGCGGAGGCAGCTGATCAGCTACGGCCTCAGCGACGGATCGAATTTGAAATCTCCCTGCAGATGGTTCAATTAATTTGAAGGGCGTATGAATGAAGCCGGCATTTGTCTTCATCATTGGAACGATAGGACATAGAATCAATTGTTCTTCGCTTACCCGAGGCTTTATCGAAGCTAGAAAATCCGACAGCCCTTCAAAGGGCACCGAGAGGACAATCACATCAGCCTGCGTAGCAGCACTTAGATTCTCACTGCCCTTTATTGAGCCGCGTAAATCTTTCCTGTAAAACTCCTTCGCTGACTGGAGATAATTATTGGCGACGGATTTAGCCTTCTCAGTAGACCTGGAGCCGACAAGAATATCATGTGTTTTGCACCAGCGAAGAGCCAGTCCTTGACCTAGCTTACCCGTTCCTCCGAGAAGTGCTATCTTCACTGAAATCGGTGAATTGAAAACGGGCTTGCTATATATCGTTCAGAACCAGTTATTCCAAACGATAGTAACCGATTGTTGTCGTTCTCTCGTCTACGGCGTTCGGTTAGTCATAAGCCTCGTAGCCGATCCCACCACGTGAAAAAAGAATTCTTTTTTTCAGAACCGACATTAGGGGAAATAGCTAAATTACGAGTGCGGATTTTCGGTTCGGTTGCCGCGGTAGCTCAGCATGGTAGAGCAGATCCAATTTGGAGCTCAACTGGCTGTTAACCAGCTGGTCGCCGGAGGATCAGACTCTGGTTTGGTCCGGTGAATTCAAGTCCGGCCCGCGGCGCCACAAATCTAATTCTTAAGTAGGAGCTTGATCCAATCGAGGATGTTCTCAATATCGATAATCGAATAAATTACTTAAGAAGTAGTTTCCGCCAAAGATATTCAATGAGCATTCCAGGCAACCGTGGATCCTACGCATTTGCCGCAGTCTTGATCGTGGCTTTTCTTGTTGTAGGATTGATTAGTTATGCTACGATAACTAAGGGTCCCGCTACTACTACCGTCCAGAATACCTTCTCGACAGTTGGAACGGGAAGTTTGTTCGTAACACCGGACCAGTTAATACTTAACTTAGGTGTCGTGACCGAAGCCTCTTCAGCATCTGAAGCCCTTCAATTGAACTCGCAGCAAATGGATCAGGTTGTGAAGGCTCTGAAGTCCGTCGGTTTGAATAATTCAGAGCTGGCTACAAGTTACTTCAGTATCGAACCAATCTACATGTATCCTAAGGATGCTCCTCCTGTTCTAACGGGCTATAGAGCAAGCAACACAATCACCGTTAGTACAGGCCTCATTGTTAAAGCTGGGGAATACATAGATGGGGCCGTAAAGTCGGGAGCCAATCGAATCAACTTCATTTACTTCACAGTATCGGAGCAAAAACAAAAGCAGGTGAAAGGAGACTTGATCTCTGTGGCTGTTGAAGATGCCAAGGCCAAAGCGAATAAAGCACTGGCTCCTCTAGCACTCGAGATTCTCGGAGTGCAGAGCATGAGTATCAGCGACAGCGGTTTCCCAGTAGTCTTCTTAAAGAGAGAACAAGTTCCATCTGCAACACCAATACTCCCTGGACAGCAAAAAGTCACGGTAACCGTTCAGATTTCTTTCCTAATTGGAACAAAGTAAGTATGGCAAGCTAATTACGACCAATTACGACGTTAATTCGACTCTAACCTGAATCTCTATACCATCAGGGTCTAAGGCCGGCAGGCAGGCCCTAAGCGGCAGATTCTGATTTTTTTCGTAGTACATAGTACACCTGCTACGCGACTCCAGACAAGACTTTGCTCCGCGGTGGTCTGTGCTTGAAGAACGTTCTTTTTAGCGTGAACAATGCGTGTTAGCTGACGTCTCCATGTGGTTGACTTGACTCCCACGTGGGCTATTGGGTTGTTCTAATTCTACAGTAGATCTCTCGAGGGGCGGCAAATAGAAGGAAACTTACTAGCAAATTGTAAGTCCGAACCCCGAATCAAATTTCACTCTCATCAGGCCCGCGACGCCGTCTTGCATATACGGTAATAATAGAAATACTAGAATGCGAACTCTAGAGAACGCAGGCTGAACACGCTGAACAAGAGACTTGTTTTCATTCTCTCGGGGATTCTTGTATTCGGAGTCATAACGTCCATTCCGGTAGTGCCAGTATCTAGCGCGTTCGCAGGCTGTGATGGAAGGAATTGCAAATATGCCACATATTTCGCCCCAATCTCCTACTTCGTAATTCCATGCTTCGGCTCGAGGTACGTAACAATACAAGACTACAGGACTACAAGAGTAGAATCGGGTGAGTACCGGTTCTTTTTATCCTGTGAATCCACCAGTGGTCCACCGGTAGTACTTACACGCATAAACGTCAGCGAGGTTAGCCTCTCCTCAAGCGGCATCCTGAAGATGCAGATACTGAACGTTGGATATGTCCCGATCACACATATTGAATGTACGATTTCGCCAGATATCGGATGTCCATCAATCAATCTTCACGATACATTATGGCCGGGAGAAAAATTGATTGCAGAAGGACGTACAGGTAAAGGAACCCCT
>JAHFOH010000100.1 GCA_023266955.1 Nitrososphaerota archaeon | reverse complement strand
GAACCGTTTCTGTCGTCTTCTGCGACTCTTCTTCTACTTGAGGTTGAGAATTAGTTACGTGATGCAAGCAAATTACTACTGGCCGCGAAGGGCTTGGAGAAGGTAAGGAGACGGCTCAGCTTTGATGCGTCCTTCATTCACATAGAGTTGGAAGAGCGTTTTCACAGAGAAGCCCGTCTTATCTTGAACAACTTTAGTTCCTCCGTACTCAGGTTTCTCTGCAACACAAACCACATCCTCGATCTGCACATCTTTCTTAGACAGGATTTTGAGTATTGGGATTAGACTGCCTCCGGTAGAAACCATATCATCTATGAGCAAGACTCGGTCACTTCTCGCGAGACCATAGATGTAGTACGCTCCCCGCTCGAATCCTGATGCGTATGGAACTCTAGCGAAGATGTGCTGCCGAGCGTAGAAGTTCCTCTTCCGGATAATGACAAGAGGCTTCTTTCGCCTTTGTGCTAGCAATACGGCAAATGGGATCCCTAAAGCCTCGAAGGTGACTATTTTCTCGGCTTTGGGAGAAGCGATACGGTCAAGAATGTTTGCTATCCATTCAACAACTTCTGGTTCCGGGGGTGGGATGCCTTCAGTAATAGGGTTTACGAGGTATTCGTAATAAAGTCTCGAACGATCTTTGACCCACCGTCGCTTCGCTACCTGTGCACTTTCAAAGAGCTCAACAGTCCTTGCCACCATATTCTGGTCATATGCAGACCCTCTTGAGTCTTCAAAGCTGCTAAAGAAACACGTATCCTCACCGGTATGGCAGGCGGGGCCTAGTTGGTCGACTACGTAGACTAGCGTATCTCTGTCGCAGTCGACCAGAATTTCACGCACACGCTGCACGTGACCTGACTCTTCCCCCTTCTTCCAAATCTTCTTTCTGCTGCGACTGTAATAGTGGGCAAAGCCTGTTTCTACAGTACTCTGAAGTGCCTCACGGTTGCCATAGGCCAGCATCAGCACCTTACCGGATACAACGTCTCTGGCTACAACTGGCACTAAACCGCCTCCCTTCGCAAAGTCGATTTCTTCGTAAGAGATTCTTTTCACGGTCGTACCAAAACACCTTTCGACATCAGGTACTCCTTGGCTTGTTTGACCGACAGCTCTGCGTAGTGGAAGAGAGATGCTACAAGAGCAGCATCACAATTGGCTTCAGTAAAAACTTCAACGAAGTGCAAGAGGGATCCGCAGCCACCGCTTGCAATCACAGGAATGTTGACTTGGCTTGTAATGTGGCTCAATAGCTCTACGTCGTAGCCAAGCTTTGTCCCATCACGATCGATGGAAGTTACCAAGAGCTCTCCAGCTCCCAACTCTTCGGCTTGTTTTGCCCACTTTCCAGCCTCCAAATTAGTGGGTTTGGTAGCTGAGTGGCTGAAGACCTCGAACCACTGTCCGTTCTTCCCTCCAACCCGCTTGGCATCTATGGCAACCACAACACATTGTGAGCCAAAGACACTTGCCAATTCGCTGACCAGCTTAGGCCTCAGGATAGCGGCTGTGTTCACTGAGACTTTATCGGCACCGCTACAAAGCACAGCCCGCGCATCACTCATGCTTCTAATCCCTCCTCCAACAGTGAAAGGGATATCGAGGTTTTCTGCTATCCGCTTCACGAGCGAGGTGAGAGTGCTTCTTTGCTCTAGGCTGGCAGTGATGTCGAGAAACACTATTTCATCAGCACCTTCATCACGGTAGCGGATGGAGAGTTCTACAGGATCCCCTGCATCCTGAAGCCCTCTGAAGTGGACACCCTTAACCACTCTTCCGCCCTTGATGTCAAGACAAGGTATGATGCGCTTCGCTAGAGGCATGTCTATGCTTCTCTCAAATTCAATTCACTGAGGCGGGTGGTACCTTCGTAAAGGGCTCGACCTAGGACGACTCCGTCTATGCCGATGCGTTGTAACTCTCGAATGTCTTCCACATTGCGCACCCCTCCTGAAGCAATGATTCGCAGACTGGTAGCGTTCCGAATCGTTCTAAGCGTGGCTATGTCTGGTCCTTGAGCAGTCCCATCTAATTCAACTGCAGTTGATAGCACAATTTGGATATGCATAGCTTCAAGGCGTTTCACTGCTTGAACGGCGGTGAGACCTTCCTTCTTCGTCCAACCTTTCGTCACCACCTTTCCCTCCCTATAGTCAACTGCAACAACGATCCTTTCTGCCCCACAGGATCTAAGGAGTTCCCTCAGGGCTGGGGGATCTTGATACGCTAATGTACCTAGAACGACGCGATCCACTCCTCGCTCTAACCATCGCTTCACATCCGTGATGCTTCGTAGACCTCCTCCAAACTGCACCGGAATCTTCGCGTGTCGAATGATGGATTCAACAATTGCGCCATTAGAACCGGTTTCTAACACTGCATCGAGATCAACAAGGTGCAGTCCGTCTGCTCCCTCGCGCTCCCAACGCGCTGCAACTGCGAGAGGCTCATCGCTTGATAGTGTAGTCTCGTCAGGCTTACCTCTAACAGGAGTGACGACGCGCCCTTGGTGCAGGTCAATGGCCGCCCATACTTCCATCCTGCTCACTTCCTGATTAGTCGGAGAAAGTTGCGGAGAATAGTTCGCCCCGTACTTCCAGACTTCTCAGGGTGGAACTGCGTACCGAAGATGTTCTTGTTTGCTATCAGACTGGGGTATTCTAAGCCGTACTCACTAGTCGCTATTACCCACGGTCCTCGAGTGACAGGATAGTACGAGTGAACGTAGTAAACCCATGATCTGTCTGGAAGACCTGCCACTAACCCATTATGATGTTTTATCTTTAGAACATTCCATCCTATCTGAGGAACCTTTACTATGGAGGGAAGGCGCTTCACCCTCCCAGGCAATAGGCACAAACCTCTTCCTGGCCCCTCATCGCTTCGCTCGAAGAAGAGTTGGAGCCCTAAGCAGACGCCTAGCAGCGGCTTGCCACTTCGGACTAGATCACGAATTTCGTCCAGCGGTAGTTTCCTTGCAGCCTCGCTGAAGTTTCCTACGCCAGGCAGAAGCAGAGCATCAGCATCGCTCGCCCTACGGATATCTGAAGCTAAGTAGGGTTCAACTCCTTCGCGCTTAAGCGCAGCTTGCAGACTGTACAGGTTTCCTACGCCGTAGTTAAAGATCGATATGCGCACCGCTACATCACCCCTTTAGAGGAGGGTGCGACTTGAGCGCGTCTGGAGTCGACGGCAATAGCGCTTCCAAGCGCTGTCGCGAAGGCTTTGACAGCTGCCTCCAATTTGTGGTGGTCGTTACGACCCTCCAGAACTTTGACGTGGACCGTGGCTTCCAGTGATGTTGACAGCGACGGAAGGAAGTGCTCTAAGTCCTCTCTAGGTGCGTCCTCAACCATAGTTCGTTCAATCTGCAGCTGGATAGATGCGAAAGGACGGCGAACTAGATCTACCGCTGCAATGGCAAGCGCATCATCCATGGGTACGATCGCATCCCCGAATCTGCGAATTCCAGTACGATCTCCGAGCGCTTTGTTCAATGCCTGTCCCAGTGCGAGTGCAACATCTTCGACGACATGGTGCTCCAACTCCCCTTCGGCCTTTACTTCGAGGTCGATGAGGCTATGAGTAGCCAATGTACTCAGCATGTGGTCGAGAAAGCGAATTCCTGTCTGCGCTATCGCTACACCACTTCCATCCAAGGAGACCTTAACTTTGATGTGGGTTTCCTTAGTTCTTCTCTCTATCTCTGCTTGTCTCAACTCTTCATCATCGCTAACACGACTGGAATCTGGCGAGCCGTTGGCAAGATGAGATCCGCGCCACATTCTCTGAGGAAGCGAGATTGCTCGTGACGATCTATGCTCGCGCCGTAGATGCCGGCAAATAGCACTGGTTCTTTTGCTCTGCTGGCTTCCTCTGCCATCTTGATGTCTTCAGCGGAGTCGCCTGCGTAGAGCAGCATATCGGAAGAAAGTGTTCGTCGCGCGTGAATGAGGCCGAGTCCGCTTGGTTTCCGGAACTGCGCGAGTTGTACCGCGAGTTCAGGATGCACATCCATATCACCGATGAAAATCGACGCTTTGCGGTTGAAGTAATTCATCAGGTCGCGCAGCACGTACTTTGCGGCTAGATACGGACGGCCCGTGGTTAGAGCAAGTCTTCCCACTCCGACTAACTGAGTTACTGCCTCAAGATCGCTTCGTCTCACGAGCATCCGTTCGTTTTCAATGAGACCTGTTCCATGATAATAGCGAGGCTTAACACCGTACATTAGGCGGAACAGTCTAGCGCCATGATAGGCCTCGTCGAAGATGGTTGACAACAAGCTCGTTGGAGGACTCCCAGGATAACCAAGCCACTGTTGTACGCTACTAAGAGCCGAAGCATACACAGGAGACAAAATGTTGGTCTGTACGAAATCATTTACAGATTGGAAACTCGTGAAACCGTCGGTGGAGCAGAAACTCTCAGTAAGCGCTGCGACCCTAACCGTTACAGCTTTTAAGTCTCTGGAAGAAAGTATAGGCTTAGGGTTATCGCCTATCTGAGGCCAGCTTTCCTCAGCTATCTTCCGAGCTTGACTTTCCGGGAGAGCTAATATGGAGAGGACGGTTAGCGTATAGACCGTATCCCAGTCGTTATTGAATCCTCCTGTACGACGAAGCTGAAGGATTAATGATGGTGCGAATCTCTTCCAAGGCAAGCGAACTCCTATCCAACTCAGTAGTCTATCAGTAACTTCCGCTATCGCCGCATCATAGGACCTGCGAGTATCCACCAAAACACCATCGCAATCAAAGACGACTGCATCGACTTCCCGCAAAGCTGCCAACCTTGACGATCGAACCCATGCTCGACCGTCCGAAGTGCTGATTGCCTTGTACTCTTCAAGCATCTAGCAGCATCTTTCTGAGTGCATCTAGGAAGGCAACGTTCATCTCGCGGGTCCCTACTGTGACCCGAATGCAGTTTGAGAGGTTCAGAATATGACCGATAGCTCTAGTAGCTATGCCCTCCTCGACCAGCCTGCTGTGTACTTTGTGTGCATCTATCGGAAGACTGGCAAGGACGAAGTTAGCCTGGGAATCCAGAACCTGCAGTCCTGCAATTTGCCTCAAACGCTCGATGAGCCAACTTCGTTCCTGCTTCAATGACTCAACGCTTCTCTTCACTACTGAGAATTCCTCAAGAAGACGTAATGCGATTGCCACAGCGGTGCTACTAACCGGGTATGGATACTGTGCCCGATCCATGAATAATGATGCCCAATCCGGATGAGCTACGATGAAGCCTAAGCGTAAATCAGCCAAGCCGAATGCCTTGGAGAATGTGCGCAGCACCGCTATGTTGCGATGTTGCATTACCTCTCTTACGAGGCTGTACGGAGCGAAGTCGATGTACGCCTCGTCGAGCACAATAAGGCCCGGAAACGCTTCGCTCAGCCGAAGCACATCATCGCTTGAAAATTGGTTTCCAGTAGGATTATTTGGCGAGCAGACAAATACTATACCTCCATTTCTAGCTTCGCGGAGAATTTTATCAACAGGCAAGGAGAAATCCTCATTCATCATTATCTCAATGCACTGCGCCTCAGCAAACGCCGCTCTTAGTCTATAGAAAGAGAAAGTGGGACCTACGATGACCGCTCTATCTCCTTGGCGCAGAAAGGCTTGAGAGAGG
>JAHFOH010000099.1 GCA_023266955.1 Nitrososphaerota archaeon | reverse complement strand
AGTGCCAGAGACTTGCTGGCGGCAAAAACAATTCAGGAGGAATTCATGTATGCTTGAGGAGGGGATGAAGGCACAATGAACGAGTTGACTGCTCAAAGAAAGCTTGATTTGACTGGTCAAATCTGCCCGTGGCCTGTAATCAACACTATGCGAGAACTCAAGAGGATGAATGCTGGTGAGGTAGTGGAGGTTCTAATTGATCACGCCCCCTCCGTCCAAAATATACCTGAGGCAGCAAAAAGAGAAGGCCATCAAATCGTGAATACAGAGCCGCTAGGTGATGGTATCTTCAGAATAATCATTAGGGCGGAAAGAAAGGTATAGCGCAGATGTTACGTGCTGCAAAGGCTGTGAATCTCATATGGCTAAGACGAGATTACACATCTACGTATCCGGTAGGGTCCAGGGCATAGGTTATCGAGGATACGTCAGTAGAGAAGCAAACAGACTAGGTGTCGCAGGCTGGGTCAGGAACCTGTATGACGGTAGAGTGGAGCTAGTTGTGGAGGGGGAGGAGGATAAAGTGAACTATTTTGTTGAAATCTGTAAGAAAGGACCACCGTTTGCGAAAGTGGATAAGGTAGAAGTGCTAAGTGAGCCTTTCAAGTCGGAATTCTTCTATTTCAAGATAAGACACTAGCTTCTAACGAGCAGAAAACGGAAAGTAACATGTGAAATCACCGTTTTATCATATGTGAATCTTTTTAGTCAACAGCAATGTTGGTCGTGGTAAGCTGTAGGTGTTTGGCATGATTGAATATCCGAACAAAGAGATCTTGGTTGATGCTGATTGGCTTACCACACATCTAGATGACAATAACCTTAGAATTGTCGACGCCAGAATGCCGCTTCAATACTCCTTCGCTCACATAAAAAACGCCATCAACATTGCAGTAATGGAAGTCATGAATCCCCAACCCGGTTACATTGCATCAAAAGATATCTTTGAGAGAATTTTGGGCGAGAGAGGCATCAGTAATGAACATACAGTAGTAGTCTATGATGGTTCAGACGGGTCTGAGGCAGCGCGGTTATTCTGGTCTCTCGAATATTATGGGCATCCCAGGGTGAAGGTCCTCAATGTTAACTTCATGAAGTGGTACAAGGACAAGAGGCCTGTAACAGCTGTTCCACCTGATTTCGAGGAATCTACATTCACTGCGACTCCAGATGAAGGAAAGAAGGCTCCCGCTGATTACATCATGAAAGTGCTTAACGATCCCAACACACTCATACTTGACACCAGGTTACGCGAGGAGTATTCTGGTGCATACGTGTTCGGCGGTAGACCGGGGCACATACCTGGAGCGAAACTTCTTCCTTGGAATGAGTGTTTCGGTAAAGATAGCATTTGCAGACCTGCTGGCGAGCTTGCCGAACTTCTCGAAGGGGCCGGTGTTAGCAAGGAGAAGGATGTCATAACATATTGCTGGACCGGTCTAAGGTCTTCTTACATGTACTTCGTTCTTCGCCTGATGGATTATCCGAAAGTAAGGCATTATGATGCATCCTTCTCCGAGTGGGCTTTCCGTGAAGACCTTCCTGTCGAGGTCTAGCGATCTATTACTCAGCTTTGTTTGGCGGTTCCTTGTAAATTGTAAGTTCTGCCCTTCCAGGTGACTCCTCTACCACTGCTCACTCGTAGGTAGGAGGTAAGCATGACTCCAATGAATAGTAAGATTGCTATAGGGAAGAACAGCGTATAATGAAGGGCATCCGCAAGCCTACGATATTCGATTCCCATTCGAACGTACAGGGATGCCACCATAATGCTTCCATAAACTAGGTAGTTGGTAACACCCGACTGGGGGAAAATCGTCAGACCGTACAGTAGAACTAAGAATGGGAGCAAGAAAGCGGCTATGATTATCGCCAAGCCCTCGGACAGGAATCTGAGGCTAAACCTGAAGCCTGCGAAGGTGTTCTTGACCCATCCCTCCCAGAGTTCTGAGAAGTTGGCGTACATCTTGTTCTCTAGGGCATCGAAGCCATAAAGCATACGAGTTTTGAAGCTGGCTTTCTTTAGATTCTCTGCCAGCCTTACGTCTTCAATTATCTCATTTCTTACACCGGAGTGACCGTCAACCTTCTCATAGGCCGCTCTTCTAACTAGAATGTATTGGCCATTCGCCATGTAATGTGGACTCTTGTCATCATTGACCTTTGGCCCCCACATGTAGAGAAAAATTAGATGAATGATGGTAGGAAGCATCAGTTTTTCCCAAAAAGATCTTGTCCGGAACTTCGAGTACAATGTAACCATATCTACGTTGTTATGCAGCAGATAAGACACAGTTCGTGACAGGCTGTGTTTACGATGTATAGTGTCTCCATCAGTAAAAAGCAACAGCTCTCCTGAAGATTCTTTGTAACCGAGATGGCAAGCCCAATTCTTGCCTATCCATCCTTCAGGTAAACTGCCTTCGTGGACTAGCTGCACTCTTCCAGAATACTTCTGAAGGATTTGGCCTGTCTTGTCCGTTGAGTTACCTTCAACCACTATGATCTCTTTTTCGGGATATTCGATGGCGAGCAGTGTCTGGATACACTCCTCTATCGTGTCTTCTTCATTTCTAGCGGGAACTATTATCGAAACTTTGGGCGTATTGTCCGACGGGATTACTTTCGGGAGGGACGGGAATATCTTCAGTCCATAGATTGCTATAAGACTAGAGATGACGATAAGTGATGAATAGACCTCTAAGACTACCATGCCGAGGAAGTTTCGATTCCAGTTATCTTAGCTCTTTAACCAGCTCTTTTGCGATAGTCAACCTCTGAATATCGTTTGTACCCTCATACGTTTTGATGATCTGCACATCCCTCAGATAGCGTTCAACCGGGTAGTCTGTTGAAACGCCATAAGCTCCATGGATCATCATTGCCGCTAACGCAGCTTTCTCAGCCGCCTCGGTAGCTACAATTTTCGCTATGGAGGCTGCTTTCACAAAATCCTTGCCCTGATCCAAAAGTGAGGCGGCCCAGTAGGTTAGTAATCGTGCGGAATGCACCTCTACGGCCATTTCAGCAAGCTTGAATTGAATCTGCTGGAATTCGAGGAGTTTAGATTCAAATGCAGTTCTTGTTGCGGCGTATTTTAGGGCAGCTTCATAGGCTGCTTGAGCTATGCCGACTCCTTGGGCAGATACTCCTATTCTCCCTCTGTCGTAGGTATTCAGAGCCACGTAGGCGCCTTCCCCTTCTCTCCCCAAAATATTCTCGTTGGGCACGCTAACTTTATCGAGGATGATTTCAACCGGTTGTGATCCTCTCAGTCCCATTGTTTCAATCCTTTTCCCAACCTGTAGACCCGGCGTATTCTTTTCAACAAGGAAGGCGGTGATTCCGAGATGTCGTTTCTCAGGTGAAGGGGAAGGGCTCGTTCTTGCGAATACTAAGAATATGTCAGCTCGCTCGCCGTTCGTGATGAAGATCTTCCTGCCGTTTATCACATATTCTGCATCAGCCTTCTTTGCAGTTGTTTGAATTCCGGCAACATCCGAACCAGCTCCTGGTTCAGTCATTGCATGGGCTCCGAACTTTTGTCCCTTGGCGAGGGGAATCAGGAATCTCCTCTTCTGCTCTTCAGTTCCGAATTCATACAGAGGTTCTGAAACAAGATAGCTTGCAACGAATACTACGGAGCAGGCGGCTGAAACTCTAGAGATTTCCTCGACAACTATGGCGAGAGTGAGCATGTCTGCACCTGTCCCCCCATACTTTTCGCTGATGCCAATTCCTGGTAGTCCAAGTTCTACTCCCTTCTTGATTAGTGAGTCTGGGACCGTGTTCGTTCGATCGATCTCTTTTGCTATTGGGTCGATGTCTTTAGAGGCGAATTCACGGATAATTTGTCTGAACTCTTCATGGTGAGGGTCAACTCTAACCGTATAGTCCGTAGCCTTGGGAAGAAGTGTGCTCGTCAGAACGCACCGGTGTCCGCTGAAGTCGGTTCGTTATTAAAGCTGAACGAAGATGCTAGATCTTTAGTCCTTCTACGTATTGGCCCGTTACATTCGTGACGGTATGCTGCCCTCCCCTAGTCGTCTTCAGATGCTCCCTCGCTTCCGATAACCATCTGAATTTGGCTCCGCACGTGCACTTGAATTTTATCGGAAACTTTACGCTCTTCTTTTTACTAGTCGTCGGGTCTGGCAAGTTTTCTCCACCAAAGGTAAAGGGACACCAAACCTTGAGGACTTTCGGCTTAACTCGTGGGTCTTGACTCTATAATAGGGTTGTTTGTAACTTTTGGAATTGAGCTTGCTGAGCAAACGATTTATCGTCTTCCCGGCGCCTTGATTGAATTGCGGGGGTTGCCAAGCCTGGTCAAAGGCGCGAGATCGCCACGATCGACGCGAAGCTCAGGTTGCTAACCGCCCTAGGGGAGACCTCGTCCCTTAGGGGTTCGTGGGTTCAAATCCCACCCCCCGCACCATACATTAAGATCTGGGGTACCCGATGAGACAAACCGCATATCAGGGAGATTAATCACCTCTTAACTAGACCAAGTGCAATGCCCCACACGGAAACTCCTCATGACTAAAGAGTGGTAATCTTAGCGCGCACACAACGCCTCCTGAGCCTGTCTCAATTTGCTAACTTCGTCAAAAACCTTCAATTCAGTTGCTCTTCATATCCACTACCGCAGCCACGCGAACTTGCTACTCTAACGAGCAGAAAGACTTTTAGATGCTATCTTAAGATATTGTTGCATATGGCCCAAATTCTTGTCCGCGTTGATGACGATCTTGAAAGACAGGTAAGGAGGCTCATCAAAGAGAAATACGGCGGCAGGCGGGGTGGCCTAAGCTTACTTGTGGAAGAGGCCCTGCGGCAAGTTGTCACCCCACCAGCCGAGCTATCTGCCTCTACACTGCTTGAGGTGATTGATTATGTTGCTAGAGCTGCAAAGGAGGGGCATTCAAAAGAGGAAATTCTTACCAATGTCTTCATAATGCTCGACCGAGAATTTGAGCAGAGCATAGTTAAGGGCATGGAAGATCTGAAAGAGAAGCGATTTCGGAAAGTACCCAAAGGTGAGGAACCGCTTGAATTTCTCCGAGGGCTCGCTGCTTCAAAGATGTAGAGTTTGCGTAGACACGTAAGATACACAGATGAGTTCGTGAAGAAGTTTCGAGAACTCACTTACGGACAGCAAGGCCTGGTTGAGGGAGCAATAATGAAGCTCCTGTCAGCAGATGACCCTACCAAGATGGCACATCACCTTGACCGCAACGTCTACTTCTGCAGCTGGAGCCATAGGGTTAGAGCGAACTTGCTGGTTATCTGCAGGATTTCGAAGAGGAGTATGACTTTTCTCTCTGCAGGAACCCATGCTCAAGCTTACCGACCGAAACCGTAGACACACACGGGGTTTCTGAAGACATATCGAATTTACCGCTGTTCCCGAAAAGACTTATTCCACACAGCTGGTGCTGACTGGATGAACAAGGTTGCTAATCTTGGTCAAAGGGCTTTCATCATGTACTTTGGAGCGTAGGGCTAAGGTAGCTCTCTTAGGAGATCCTCAAGGGTTCGTGGGTTCAAATCCCACCTCCTGCAATACATTCTAATCTTGGTCTACCGTTTCCGACCTTGAAATGACTGTGTCGCAAGCAACTCTTAAGTATATCCCAGCTCGTATATCTTGAACTATGGCA
>JAHFOH010000276.1 GCA_023266955.1 Nitrososphaerota archaeon | reverse complement strand
CTCAACGTAGTAGACAAGGTAGAAAGGATGGCATTTCCAACAATTCCTGTGAGATGTTGTAGTGTGCTTGCGGGCGTACGGCTCGCAAATGCCGCCAGATAGCGGAGAAGGAAACTTCCAGAGAGCAGATGAAGCTCCTGAACTCTCTGGAGCCTGTAGCTCTTCACTGCGACTCGGCCCTCGCGCTATGGGCCAGCAAGAATCTCGTGTATCCAGCACGCAAGTATTTGTTGGTTACGACATCTTTCCCATAGCGGCCTATCTGCTGTCAGAACTGCCACACGTCGGTATTGACCAAGCCTCCTCCGCGCAAGCTGCAGGAGGCTCGCATCTACTGGTCCCTGGTTACTTAGATCTCCTTCCTCCATTTCCCCAAGGCGAACAGCCTCTTCATCAATTCGAAGTTCATGAAACTGTCCGCGCGCAAGCCTCCAAAACCTGCCCTGGTCCCCAGGCAGGTGCCGTCTTTGATGGCGCTGGATTTCAGCGACCACGCCCGGTGTCGTGAGAACGATCTGATGTCCGGTCACAAAGCCGCGGAATCGCTGGGCGTCCAAGTCGGTCTTTAGATAATTCAGGTCATTCTCAAGTCCTACCCGACCGGTTTCTTCAGAAAAGCGCAAGAGCAAGAAATCAAAGAGAGGTCCTGTATCTAGAATTAGTTCCTCGGCTCGCAATTCAGGCCTATTGCGGTTCCGTCGGCTGCTCATTCGTTGGTCGAGCTAAGGGGAGCCGCCGGAAGATCGTATTTCTCACACAGCTTAAAGCGGACATCCAGTAGCTTAGTCACCAGCGCCCGGTCATGTCTTAGAAGGACGTCTCGAGATCGTGAAAAAGCCTCAAACTTTGGTTCTCTCGTAAACGCTAGCAGGCGGGGACCGTGGTGTTTCCAGAAATCGGAGTCCGTATAGTGAGGAGGCAACTCCTCAATCCTGTTCACGAGATGTTCAGCGACAAGGCAAGGGAATCGCTCCTTTGGAACCGCTCCACCCGGATAAGTTTGTTGGCCTGAGATGCTGAGATAGGCGGATAGACCGTACTCAACCTGGGAAAGAAAATCCTTCGACTGCATTAGCCATTGATAGGCCATTCGGGCATCCTCTTCCAGTCTCATAACGAGGCTGTCATGCTGATGCAAAGAGCTAGCGATGACCCGGTTCGCGCGAACGAAGTCGTCGTAATTAGACCGCCACGAGGGGGCAATGTACTCATTTAAGGGACGTATGAACTCCATTCGCTCATAATGGAACCTCCACGTAACATTCCCGCGCTCGAGAAGAGATATCTCTCCGCGAATGGCCTCTAGGAGCGGATTGATCACCGTGCCGATCCAGGCAGCAACCCGGGGCGATGCCCTTTGTGGTCCTTTAGTCCTTTTTTCTCTCGTAGCCCGCACGCCCCCACCTCCGCCTATTTGGCCATTTCGAGCCGCTCGTATTCAGGTTTGAGAGCAACTATTGACTCTTCTGCTTATCAAGCTCTTTCCGACCGCCGGGTCTTCTGCCTTAAGAAAAAGTCTACAGATCTGTCGGGACGCGTTGTAGAAGCGGTGGGCGGAGGAGCCGAGGACGACGGCGTAAGGCTCACCACTTCTCAAGCGGGATGCCCTCGCCGCGGTCTAGCTCCTTTAGGGCACGCCGGATCGTTGCACTCGTCTGGCGATCGAGGAGCAGCTCCAGGGTCTCCAGCTCTTCAGGAGTCAGTCCCCGAAGGATAGAGGCCAGGCGTTCCAGATGGACGAGACCACCCTTCTCTAGCGTCTTCAGTGCCTTGGACACTGCCGTTCCTCCTTTCGGAGGATTATAGGTGGGGTTAGGGTGAGTGTCAAAGGCGAAGCAGGGCGGAATGGACGTAATGGTTGCGGTATCAAGGGAAATCGCTGGTGCCACATCTTAGGGTGGGCGCTCAGAGGCGAATGCTGGCCCAGTTGAGGTGCGTCAGGCGCCAGCCCATGAGGAGGGCCCGGACGGCCCAGTCCAGGACCATGGTGAGCCAGACCAGCAGGATGCCATGCC
>JAHFOH010000275.1 GCA_023266955.1 Nitrososphaerota archaeon | reverse complement strand
TCGAGCGCTATGTGAATGAGAGGAACTGACGAGTAGCCTCGCCACGGTCAAACTAGAACGTTTTCATCATGACAGATCGATCATGCTCAGGGAAGTTCATAGCAGGAGCAACTGGCGGAAGATCAATCATAGTCCTAAGGCCTGGTTCCAAACGAGCAATTCTCGGAAGCGAGTTCACAATTATTGCGGGTGTAGCCCTATCCCCATGAACACCACCACGTATCGTCATGTCAACCGGCGGGACACCGTCGATAAGAATTGAGTCATGAGGATTCTGGGCACCAAGATACATTCTCAAATCCAATACGACCAGTTCCTGTCCCGCAAGAATTCCCTTTGCAACCTGACGTACACCTGCGACAGCGCCCTTTGGAACTCTAATGTAATCACTACTCACGTCGCTTTCCGCTATGACAGGGGTTATTCGTTCCTGGATCTCGCCGACCTTCCAACCCATAGCCAAAGAGATCAGGCCCACGGACTCTGGCAGTCCGACATGCTTGATCTTTCCCTCAGCCACCCTCTTCTCAAACTCCTCAGGAGATAAGCCGGCTCCGGTTTTCTTCTGAAGTGGCAGCCTACGTGTTGACGCGTCGACAACGCGTTCAGCTCGAATTGAGTTTACCTGCTGGCAAACGCCGCTCAGCGCCACTGCGAGTGTGTCGAGCAGAAAGCCGGGGTTGACGCCAGTCCCAAGCACCACGACTTTCTTTTCCTTTGCTTGCTGGTCGATTTTCTTGGAGAGTTCTGGGTGCTTCACGAAGGGATACGATAGTTCCTCTGCTGATGAGACGACACTGGCTCCATGGTCCACTATTTCGTCGATTTGAGAGTGAATTGTCTGCATGTATGAGGATGTTGCATGGGTCACAATGTCTGGTGATGTTTGACGTAGAACATCCGAGGCTTTGTCGCTAACCGTCACGCCGACTTTCCGAAGATGTTCGAGAAGATCGCCTACATCCTTTCCGACTTTGTTCTTGTCGATGTCGATTGCGCCTACTAATTGAACCCATGGCCTTGAGAGGAGGACTTCCACGATTCCAAGTCCTATCGGACCGAGACCGTATTGTAAGACCTTGATTGTCTTCAATCATCATTCACCCTTCTGCGTAGGGACTGGATTGAGAGATATGTAAAGGGAATCCAATTATCGTCGGTGGAATAGGCGCCAAACCTCTTTTAGCTCTGCAACCCGCGCTATGAGGAAGGGACCCCTTGACCGAGCCGCATCGCATCACATACGACCTCATGCCCGCATTAACGGCTCTAATCATGTACGTCGTGGTATCGGGCTTCGCTGCAGCTTTCATTTACGGAATCTATAGGCGTCTGCGCACATACTTCAAAGGAAGTCCTCTTCCAAAGTTCGATCACACAATTGAGAGGATCACAAGAGCGGTCATCAATGCCTTTGCTCAGCGCAAGGTGCTCAAGAAAACGTACCCTGGTATCATGCATCTGTTCATCTATTCTGGGTTCGTTATCCTCTTCATCGGAACAACGCTAGTCGCTCTAAATGTCGATGTTTGGGAAGTATTCTTTAATCAGGGGTTTCTAGTCGGCAGCTTCTACCTATTTTTTGAACTCTTTCTAGATGCCTTCGGACTCATAGCGATCGCAGGGTTGATAATCGCAATTTTCAGGCGAACCATTTCCAAGCCAGCCAACTTGCCCACATCGCACGATGACGTCTTCGTTCTTTCAGTTTTGCTCGTGATATTGCTAACCGGCTATTTGATGGAAGGGATTAGGCTAGCATTGGACCAGCCTTCGTGGGCTCCTTGGTCGTTCGTGGGGTTTCAAATCGCTCAACTTTTGGAAAACGGAAGTCTGGTCACTCAGGGAACAGCGAGTTTCTATCAGGGATTGTGGTGGTTTCACGCCATCCTAGCCTTTGCGGTGGTAGCCAGTATCCCGTACACGAAACTGTTCCACTTATTCACGTCACCTCTCAACGCTCTCTTCATCCACTTGCGACCGAAAGGTCAGCTAAGTACCCCTTTTGATCTGAGAGA
>JAHFOH010000098.1:4194-5738 GCA_023266955.1 Nitrososphaerota archaeon | reverse complement strand
GCCTTCCTCCTTAGCGAGAAGCTTGGAGTTCCTCTTCACCCAAGGCATCTGTTCTATTGGGATGTTGCTTCATCCTCTGAAGTTCTTGTTTTACGTCACAACCTGTCCATAAGATCCACCTCTCCCGATTCAACCGTTCTCACATGCTCAAACAGAGCCGACTTGAAGGATACACTGGAGAACATTGGGGTTCCTCATCGTGTTGAAGGGGACTTAATTGTCCTCGAAGGTGATGTTGCGTATACCGTACTAAAGACTCTGAATCTTGATTCCAAAAGGCCTCTTATCACAGCCTGGACAGATGTTTGCGACCTTCTTTCCGAGTTGTCAGGCGTCCGCATCAGAAGGAAATCTTCAGTGTTCGTCGGTCTTCGAGTAGGTCGTCCTGAAAAGGCGATGATAAGGAGAATGAAGCCTCCTGTTCACCTTCTCTTTCCTGTTGGAGTGAAGGGAGGAGCCTCTCGTGATCTCGTTAGGGCTTCCAGGGAAGATGAACTCGAGGTTGATTTGATTAGCATGGTGTGCACTCAGTGCGGCTCTCAATGCACATCCGCGAGATGTAGGGTATGTGGTGGCGAGACAAGGATAGTGAAGAGGTGTCCTGTGTGTAGCAGGGTTGTTGAAGGATACACCTGCCCTCTAGATAAGGTGGCTGCGCTTCCCTATTCAACCGTCAGATATCCCCTCAGGGATAGTCTTGCTAAGGCGATTGAGAGGGTGAGTTACAATCCCGAACCTCCTTTGAAGGGTGTTCAAGGATTAACGAATCTGACGCGTATTCCTGAGCCCCTTGAGAAGGGCCTTCTTCGACAAAAACACACCCTCTCGGTATACAAGGATGGAACGGTCAGATTCGATGTTACAAACGCTCCTTTGACCCATTTTAGACCTTCGCAGATTGGCACAGCAATTGACAAACTAAGAGATCTTGGTTACCATCATGATATGAAGGGTGAGCCTCTGGAGAGAGATGATCAGCTGCTCGAACTCTTCATTCAGGATGTGATCTTGCCCATCGAAGCCGGTCAGCATCTTTTGCAGGTAACTCAGTATGTGGATGATCTTTTGGTGAAGCTGTATGGTTCGGAGCCTTTCTACAGAATTAGTTCTCCAGACGACCTCGTCGGGCATCTCATAGTAGGGCTCGCTCCACACACATCAGTAGGTACAGTCGGCCGCATCATCGGATTCACGAACGCTCAGGTCTGTTTCGCCCATCCCCTCTGGCATTCGTCGAAGCGTAGAGATTGTGACGGAGACGGTGATGCACTTATTCTTCTTATGGACGTTCTTCTGAATTTTTCGAGAGAATACCTGCCCAGTCAGATCGGCGGGTTGATGGATGCTCCTCTTCTTCTGCAGCCTTTAGTGCTGCCGGCTGAGGTGCAGAGGCAGGGTCATCATTTGGACGTGGCTTCTCTCTATCACATAGAATTTTACGAAGCCTCTCTGAGGGGCGACTTTCCTCAGACGGTGAAAGGTGTGGACATAGTTCGGAATAGGCTGAAAAATGATTCTCAATTCTTTGGCTACGGCTTCACTCA
>JAHFOH010000098.1:0-4094 GCA_023266955.1 Nitrososphaerota archaeon | reverse complement strand
CTGTTTCTATGTGTATTGCGACATGATTAGTTGAACCTACCGATGTGACAGTGTTGCTCGTCACTTAGAGGCGGGGAAAGCACCGAGTTGTGTGAGGAGTCCCAACAGATCTATCTGAGACCAGAGCTCGGTAATTTTACCATCCTTAAGGCGGTAGATGTGGATTTCAGTCCAAGTTATTTGCTTCCCTGTTGCAGGAATACCATAGAATTCGCCTTTGTGAGTACCTCCAGCCGCCGTGCGTTCTACCACCTTATCGCCTTCTGCAATCAAATCTTCTACGGTTACGTGAACATCAGGAAAAGCCATGACTACCAAAGGTCCAAGTTGCTTCAATGCATCGCGTCCTGATGGAAGTCCGAGGATAGGGAAATGAACAGCAGGGTCGGGGGTAAATAGTTCATCGACAATGTTATGATTCGCCTTATTCTTGAACTCCTCCACAAAACGGCGTACAATCTTCTTGTTATCTTCGGTACCCAAAGCGTTCACGCGCCCAATCCTTTGGCCGCTGCATTATTTAACCATTTGGTTAACTATCATGCTCTGCGAGAAAACACGCTGCTTAGTGAGGATGCCTCTATCGGGCCACGTTGAGAAGGTCTGTAAGGTGATCCAGTACACTCTCCCATCCTTTTTCGCGAGCCTCAGTTGACTGCTTTTCAGCGATGCGTTGGTGACTCAAGATCAGTATCGTACCAGCATCTTGGGCGTGAAATTCCACAGTCACAACTTCTTCTGCCCTGGCTTCACTTCCTTCTACAACAAACGTGTAGACTAACTTGCGGGCCGGGAGGATTTCACGATAAGTTCCTCTCACCAGATGCATTTCTCCGCCTTCCT
This sequence comes from Nitrososphaerota archaeon, assembly GCA_023266955.1. Taxonomy (GTDB): domain Archaea; phylum Thermoproteota; class Nitrososphaeria; order Nitrososphaerales; family JAHFOH01; genus JAHFOH01. The sequence continues at coordinate 3,251 of JAHFOH010000098.1, read as the reverse complement.
GGGGCTGAGTCCCTATTCGGAATTCGCCTCCCACCCTAAGATCAACTTCAGCGATGGGTGTTCTCCAACCCTTACCCGCACGCCACCATCTCTTAAGCTCCTCAGGATCAGTCCACGCGCGGAATACCCTTTCCGGAGGTGCAGTGAAAAAACGAGTTAACCTGAGACTAATTCCCACATCTTGATTACCCATGGGCATTCACTTCGCCTTCCGGCTCTTCGTTGAATCAAGATATTCAGCTAAAGTGTCCAGTTGCTTCTCCCATACCGGCCTATACTTAGCGATCCAGCTGGCGGCTGTTATCAGAGGTGTAGCATCAATGCGACAACGGTGGATTCTGCCCGCTTTCTCTCGAGTAAGAAGACCGGCTTTCTCGAGAATACCCAGATGCTTTGAGATTGCTGGTAAAGACATGTTAAAGGGACGAGCTAGTTCGGTGACTGACGATTCTCCTTTAGTCAATTCCTCTAGGATCGCTCGTCTAGTCGGATCAGACAATGCCGAAAATGTAGCATCAAGGTTAGTTTGAGATCCTGTTTTCCTGGGAAAGTAGAGGTTAGGCACGTAATGATGAAAGCCACGTTTTGGCATACTCATGGATAGGCGTGCTGCGACGGGCTAACAATATTTAGCCTTTCGGTTAAGTAAAAATCATGTAAAGATCACACGCACGACAAGTCGTGGACTAATGTAAATGTGAGGAAGGCGCCTTAAGTGCTTAAAAGCTGACAGGTTTTCAGAGTGCCGATAAGCCTCGCTTGGCAAGTATCTCCAACTTCGACTATTTGGCTGAACCTGTCAGGAACGTCCTCAGTGTATCAGGGATAAGCAGCCCTACTCCACCTCAGGCTGAAGCATCTCCTCTAATAGCTGAAGGAGAAAACGTTCTGATTGTCGCACCGACAGGATCAGGAAAGACTGAGGCTGCAATTCTTCCGCTTCTCAGCAGGCTCATTACTGAAGGTCATCATGATGGAATATCCTTGCTTTACATCACCCCTTTGCGAGCGCTTAACAGAGATATGCTAAGGAGACTAGAGTTCTGGTGCTCTCGCCTCAATCTCAAGATTGATGTAAGACACGGGGACACGCCAATTTCTCAGCGGAACAAGCAGTCTAGGAGTCCACCAAATCTCTTGGTTACGACTCCTGAGACTCTTCAAGCTATTCTTTCGGGGAGAAGGTTGCGGGAACATCTTAGAGGCCTAAGAGCTGTCGTTGTGGATGAACTGCACAATCTTGTGGAGAGTAAGAGAGGGGTGCAGCTCTGCGTTGGTCTGGAAAGACTCAGAAAAATAGCACCAGATTTTCAGTTGATAGGTCTCTCCGCTACAATAGGCTCTCCAGACGAAGCTGCAAAGTTTCTATTCGGAGCTAGGAAACATCAGATAGTCAGGGTTGATGTTCCCAAGGAGTTCAAGTATTTCATAGATTATCCGGTTCCAGGTTCTACGGACGATTTACTCTCTAGGGAGACTTACACGACCGCAGACTTTGCAGCAAGGTTGTCTGTAATCAATGACCTGTTGGATTCACACAACTCCGCCCTGATTTTCGTAAATAGCAGAACGATGGCAGAGATGATTGGGGAGAAGCTGGGTAGGTTACGATCTGATGTTGCAGTTCATCACGGATCTCTTCCAAGGGAGGAGAGGGAGCGGGTTGAAGAGGCCTTCAAGAAGGGAGAGTTGAAGGCGTTAGTATGTACGAGCACGCTTGAGCTCGGCATCGACATCGGTTCAGTTGATTTGGTGATGCAGTATATGTCTCCGAGGCAGGTGACAAGCCTGATTCAGCGTGTAGGAAGATCGGGTCACAGCTTAGATAGAAGATCAGAGGGTGTGGTAATCACAGTTTCTGCTGATGATATCCTAGAATCGTCAGCTAGTGTCAGAGAAGCCCGGGCTGGAAAGCTAGAACCGACGAGACCCTATATGAACAGTCTTGACGTTCTCGCCCACCAGATTGCAGGCTACCTAATGGATTTTGATACCGTTGACTCGAAATTTCTCTTGGAAGAATTCAGAAAGACGTACCCATACGTACATCTCGAGGAAGATGCCTTTTGGAGAGTTGTCAAGTATCTCGATGAGCTACGTAAGCTTCGGATTGAAGGCAGCGTTCTGAGAAAGACGAGGGGTACTAGAGAATACTACTTCGAGAACCTCTCCATGATACCTGATGAGACAAGATACATGGTCATTGACGTCACCACGAATCAGAAAGTCGGGATTCTTGGAGAGGAGTTCATGCTCCTTAAGGCGAGGATTGGCTTACACTTCATCTGTAAGGGGAAGGTTTGGCAGATTGAGAAGATATCGGATGATCACAAGGTCTACGTCACTCCTGTAGATGATCCTCTAGCAGCCATCCCTGGGTGGGATGGAGAGATGTTACCTGTCCCGTTCGAGTTAGCGCAGAGCACGGGAAGACTAAGAAGAAGAGTAGCCGAAATTCTAGACTCTTCTGACATAGAGAAGGCGGTTGAGTCTCTTGTTGGGGAACTTCCTGCAACCTCAGGAGCTAGAAGGAGAGTTGTGGAAGAAATCTATGAGCAGAAGAAAATGGGTGCACCCATTCCTTCGGATAATCTGGTTCTCTTGGAAGGGTTTCAAAAATACTTGATTATTCACGCATGTTTTGGAGAGGCGGTAAATCGCACCTTAGCTTACGTATTCGAGGAGATACTCTCTAGAAAGGGACTTGTCAGAATCTGGTGGATGGACGGCTACAGAATATTGATTGATCTCACTAAAGACTCATCCGAATTAGATCTGAAGGCACTTTCTAAGCAGTTGTTTTACATCGCGCCAGATGATGTTGAAAGAATCTATCATGTTGCTGTACAAAGGAACTTCCCATTCCCGAACCGATTGAAGACGATAGCTGAAAGATTTGGCGCACTAAGACGGGGAAAGTACATCTCTCATCCTAACCTATGTTCTCTTCCAACTAGGTTTGAAAACACCCCAATCTATGAAGAGGCGTTGCAGGAGACTAGCAGGGATCTAGTCAATATTGAGAGGACCAAGGAAGTCATTGCAGAAATCAATGGAGGGAAAATTCTGGTAGAAGTCTTTCAAGCTGATGAGAGACCTACACCAATCGCGTATCATATGCTCTACAGATATCTGGACGTGCCAGAGCTGGTAGCGCCTGATACTCTCGTCAAATCTACCGTACAGAGAATGAGGATGAGCATCTATGCAACCAGCATCGAATTAATTTGCTTGAAGTGTGGAGAATTTCA
>JAHFOH010000097.1 GCA_023266955.1 Nitrososphaerota archaeon | reverse complement strand
GTTCTGGTGAGCGTACCTTCCATAGATGCTACTCGTGGGATCGTGGATGCGGTTGGCGCTGGATTCGGCCCCATAGTGGCTTCTGTAGTAGCACTGGTAGTCGCTGCCTGGTTCTTTGTTAACACTACAATCTACAACTACTCATATGCGCGGCTAATGTTTGTGAATGGTATTGAAAAGAGATTACCTGTGTTCATGGCACACATAAACAAGAAAAGCAAGATTCCGGACGTAGCCATCCTTCTGCAGGGTGCGGCTGGTACGATTATGATGCTAATCATCCAGTTCGCTTTGGGAGGAGGGGCAGCAACTGAGTACGTAGTTCTCTCAGCCGCCATCACCATCGTATGGTCCTTCTCAATGCTGTTTCTGTTCGCCTCCCTCATTTGGGCACGAAAGAACTTTCCAGAACGGGCTCGCGAAGTACATGTAATTCCGGGTGGATCGGCAGGAAGATGGCTGATCATGGGGATAGGATTAATCGCCACCATCTTTGCGATTATCTTCACCTTCTATGCTCCTTGGACCAGCAGTCTGTCCACCACTGATTGGAACGTCGCCATGGCTGAACTCTACGTCCCGTTGATAGTGCTAGGGGTTATAGTGTACTTCACAAGTCAGAGGCGCGTGAAGGCGATAACGCTCGAAAAGGAGCTCGAGCTATTAGAAGTCGAGAAGTTGGAAAAGGGTCCGGGCTGAGCTTCCACTTCTCGACAACCTCCCTCCTTTTTGCTATAGAATATGGTGAGTGTACTAGCCTACGCTTGGAGGAGCATAAAGAGACATAGTGACAAATCGATCTTCACCGTAGCGGGACTAAGCCTAGCCATCGCGAGTATGCTTTTTGTCTATACTCTAGGTGTCTCCTTTTCATCCGATTTCTCAGAGGTCTTCAGGTATGAAGTTGGTAGAGGAAATGATGTTTGGGCAACTCCAGTTGGCGGCTTTACGATAGATGTTCGAACTAGATCGGTGCAAACACTTGGCATACTTCCAGAAACGCTACTGGCCGACTTCGCCAAGTCCAACTCTAACGGTACTTTCCCGCCTAGGACAAGTTTTGTTGGGATAGTAAGCGGGATAGTGAATAGAAGCGGCACAACTCTAGTCGTCTTCGGTAGATCAGATCTGCAAAATGACGCTGCAGTAGTAACTCCCACACTCCTTTCAACCCTCAAGCTAAAGGTCGGCGACGTATTGTCGCTAGGAAACCAGACAATAAGCATAGGCGGATCCCAAGGCGCTCCCACCCCGAATCTCATCCAGTTACCGCTACGGACAGCCCAAGTTATCTTGGGAAAACAGCAAAGCCTAAGCTGGATCAGCATCAAGACATCTGAACCTAAAGCTGCTGTAAACGTTCTCGCTAAGCGATTCGGCTTTGTCGCGTCAAGTAATCCTAAGTTCAACGAACCGAACTCCAACTACACTGGTGTCGCCTACTTGCTGACAGGCTCTCTGTTTAGGTTCGATTTCTTTACTTTCGATGCCAAGCTGACGTCGTTGTTTGTGGGCCAAGTGGTGTCAACGGCGTTAGGGAGTCTTTCCCAAGTGGGACTCGGTCTCGGCTTTGTCCTTGTGGTCTCAACGTCGATACTAACTCTTGAAGAGAGGAGGAGGGAGATGGGCATACTGACTTCGATCGGCGTTGTAACAGATGTCATCTACGAGTTTCTGGCCGAGATGCTGATACTTTTCGTAATCTCTACTGCTGTTGGGATCCTTCTGGGTATAGCCTTCGTGTTAGAAGTTATTCCGCAACTCTTCACCCTCACAAGATTGCTCGACGGTCTCCTCGTCGTAATAGCGTTCTTCCCCCCTATGATCATCTTCGGAGCACTCATCCCGTCAGGCGTGGTGCTCAGTAAGAAGCCCGTGGTTCTGCTAAGAGGAGCTTCCTAACATGTTTCGATCACTCGGCGTTATGGCGTCGATAGCTGCTAGGTATCTGAGGAGAGAGCGTAGGGCAGTTCTGGCAATATCAACCATAGCCACCGGCATCGCTTTGCTGCTTGTTTCTTCTTTGCTATCCACAATCATCATCGATCAATCTAGATTCCTTGCGATTGCTTACTCATTCGATGCGGCACAACTAGTCCGAGCTGCCACGGCCTTGAGTCTTGTCGCCGTGCTCGTTGGCGCAGCGGAGACAGGAGTGGTAATGAGTAGAGTAGTGCTGTCACGCATCAAAAGCGTGGGAGTGATGAGAGCTACGGGAATCGGCAACAGCAGGGTGTTCTCACTATTCCTGTTAGAGGCAGCTTTCTACGGAATAATAGGTGGAGCCATAGGAATCATGGTGGGAGCTGGTATTGCCACTGCTTCAGTAATAGTTTCCTTAGGCAGTGGAGCACTGACAGCGGTCCTCTCTCCACTACCCTTGGTAGCAGCTGAGGGCTTAGGCCTCTCCGTCCTAGTCTCTGTACTTGCAGCCATCTTCCCAACGGCAAAGGCGGTTTACATGCGCATAATATCCGCAATATACTACGAGTGACGCAATTGGAGAGTTCAGAATTTGTAGCCGAAGTGGAAGGCGTGTGGAAGGTCTACATTACGAGGGGTGCCTCTATTCCAGCACTGAGAGGCGTAAGCCTCAGGATACGAAGAGGAGAATTTCTCTGCATCATGGGTCCCTCAGGGTCGGGCAAGACCACCCTTCTGAACCTCATCGGCGGCCTAGATTCCACAAGCAAAGGACGTATTTTGATTGATGGAATAGACCTCACAGGATTATCAACTTCGGAGCTTTCTCGACTGCGCCACTCCTTGATGGGTTATATTTTCCAATCCTTCAATCTCATCTCAGTACTAAATGCGGTGGAAAACGTCGAGTTGCCCCTGATCTTCGATCCTATCGAAGGCGAAGAACTAAGAACCCGTGCGAAGGCACTTCTCGAGAGAGTAGGACTGGGGCACCGACTAACTCATCGCCCCAGTGAGCTTAGTGGGGGCGAGCAGCAAAGAGTGGCCGTATCGAGAGCTTTGATTTCAAATCCCCATATCGTTCTAGCAGATGAGCCTACTGCAAACCTCGATGGGAAGACTGGAAGGGAGATACTCGAACTCATGAAGAAACTGAATAGAGAGGACAAAGTGAGCTTCATAATCGCGACTCATGATCGAAGAGTTACGGAGTTTGCCGATAGGGTCGTTAATCTAATAGACGGTGAGGTAGTAGGGGAAGAGATTGTCAAAGAGGGAAGTCCTGCTCTCAACAAGTGACTAACCTGTGCCTCTCGCGTAACGATGTATTCGCGAGGAAGTGTTTTATACAAAATTTCTGATCTCGGTTCTTGATAGATATTGACTCAAAGAATGGTCGACCTTTCTCATTTCGTTACTTCTGGAATGCCTGTCTTTCCCTGCTACCCTCCTGTGCAAGTACTGCCATGGTGTGCTAGGAGCATCTGGGGATTCGAAGGGAACGTCTACTTCATGACGGATCACACCGGAACGCATGTTGACGCTCCTTACCACTTCCATGAGAAAGGGAAACACACAGGGGAGATACGTCTTGAGAAGGTTGTAGGCGAAGCAGTCCTTCTAGATGTCAATGTGAAAGGTCTGAAGGCGTTAATCACACTAGATCAGATTCAGGATGCAATCAAAAAAGCCCGAACAGAGGTTAGAAGACACGATAAGGTCCTACTCTACACCGGATGGGACAAACATTGGGACAAACCAGATGTCATGTCAGCTTATCCAGGGATCTCAAAGGAAGCGGCGGATCACTTTGTCAAACTCGGTGTTGATCTAGTTGGCATCGATTCCCCTAGCATTGATCACCCTGATGCGTCCAAATTCCCTGTTCATAATACGCTTCTTCCTCGCGAGATTATCATCGCTGAAAATCTCAACAACCTGGGAAAAATCCGCGCACGTCGATTCAATTTTTCTGCTATCCCACTTAAGTTGAAGGAGGGGACTGGCTCACCCGTAAGAGCGGTAGCAACTGTCTAGTAGACCCCGTAGCAGTCTTAGATCAGAAACGTTTTGTTCAAAACATTCCATATCTGACTGATCCAGGCTTCAGTCAACCGGACCCAGATCCTCCCCCTACATTCTGCGGATTTGAAGCTCAGGGAATCGGGAAGACAGCATCACCCTTGGTGCAGAGCCCTATCAAAATCGTCCAGCAGATCGCGAACATCCTCGATACCCACGGAGACACGAATTAACGCATCAGAGATACCCGCCTTCCTGCGCGATGCCTCACTAAGCATGCCGTGAGTCATAGAAGCGGGGTGCTCAACGATAGTTTCTACACCGCCCAGACTAACGGCCAAACGAGCCAGCTTGACAGATTCCACGAATTTCCTGGCGGCTTTGTAGCCGCCTTTTAATTCAAAGCTTAGCATCCCTCCGAATCCCCGCATCTGTTTCTTAGCAACTGAATGTTTGCTATTCTTTGGCAGGCCCGGATAAAACACGTTCTCAACCAAATGATGTGCTTCAAGAAACTCAGCTAGCTTCATCGCATTATGGTTGTGTCGCTCCATTCTCAAGGCAAGCGTCTTCAATCCCCGAATGATCAGCCACGAGTCGAAGGGGCTCAGGGACGGACCAAAAATCTTCAACGTCTTCCAAGCTTTTTCGATAAAAGTTCGGCTTGCAACTATTACCCCTCCAGTGACGTCGAAGTGTCCACTCAGATACTTGGTTGCGCTGTGAAGAATGACGGAGGCGCCGAGCTTAAGGGGATTTTGATTGTAGGGAGTGGCGTAGGTATTGTCCACGAAGACTAACGCGCCTTTTTCCGATGCTATTTCAGCACACGCCTTGATGTCGACTACATCCAACGTTGGGTTAGCTGGTGTCTCCAAGTAGAGGAGTCTCGCGGGCTTTGACAAAGCTTTCTTAACCTTCTCAGGGTCTCTTGCATCAACGAGGTCACATGATACGCCAAAGTTGGGCAAGATTTCTGTGAACAACTGCTCAGTTGCAGAGTACAGTGTCTTCTGCGCTACGATTCGGTCCCCCTTCTTTACCGCAGTAAGAATCGCAGTCGAAATGGCAGCCATGCCTGAAGAGGCTGCAAGAGCCCTCTCTCCTTCCTCAAGCTCAGCAACAGCATTTTCAAGAATATGTGTCGTGGGATTTCCCCATCTCGTGTAAAACCTGACTGGATGAAGCGAGATAGCGTAATCCGCGCCTTCCTTAGCACTCTTAAGCTGGAATGTTGATGTCTGGTATATGGGTGGAACGAATGAGGTGTCTCCGGTCCTTTCCCCTAGCAAATGAACGGTCTTAGTATCGAACCTCCAACTTCTGAGGTTCTCATTCAATCATATCGGTTTACTTCGGAATTCGTTTTATCTTATACTTTTAAGAGCTCATTGGATCAGTAACCCTACTCACAACTGTTGGCTTCAGATATGCGATGTCGACGGGAATATTAGATTGGAAAAACCTTGTTCAGAAGTTCCATATCTGACGTATCGAGCTTCCAGCCAACCGCACCTACATCCTCCGTTACATGCTGACCGTTGGAGCCTCGGGGAATCGGGAAGACAAGATCGCTTTTGGAGCAAAGCCAATTCAATGCTACTTGAGCTGGTGTCTTGTCTCCATTCTTCGAGGAAATCTGTCGGTAGGCTTGGGTAGAACTCATTTTCCTACCCGCCAGTTTTCCGTGAGCTAGTGGAAAATACGCAAGTACCGTAATCCTCTCAGCTTCACAGTGAGGTAGGATGTCACGCTCGATATCCCTGTGAGCAAGATTGTAATGCATCTGAGTTGAG
>JAHFOH010000096.1 GCA_023266955.1 Nitrososphaerota archaeon | reverse complement strand
GGATCGGTCGTGAGTTGTCGAGTTATGGTCTGTTGGAATTTACTAACATTAAGTCGGTTGTGGTTAGTTAGCTAGGTCGAACGACTCTCTCCTTTACGTGGACGCCTCTGGACTTGAGGTCGGCAAGTAGTGCACCAGCTTCCACACACTCCTCAGGAGCCAAAACGCCCTTCTTTGTGATCTTCCGGTTGGCTAACATCTGAACGATGATAGAAGCTACAATCCCTGTGAGAAATGCGGTTCCATTCTTTAGACCCCATTCATTTTTCGGGCCTGCTAGCGTTTCGTAGATCCTCTCCTCCGATGAACCGTCTTTCCTCCCTTGGACAATCACCCTGATGGCAATGTGTCTGTAAGGCTCGTAGTGTTGAGGCTTAGACGAGAAGTGGGCGACTAGGAAATCTCTTGGAGAAATCGAGGTTCCTCTGATGGTAATTCGTTCGCTGCTCAGTAGACCCAAATTGATCAAGGGTTTGATTGTTCGCAGAAATTCAGCAGGAAAACCCAGCTTGAGGTCTACGTTCCTGACTCCCTGGATGGTGGTGGGTAGTGTTGCAAGTTCTGAGTGAAGTGAGTAATGGCATGTGTTGACTCCTACTGGCTTCGGAAAATTTACCCTCTCCTCTCCGGAAAGAGGAGGCATCTTCCGGTATTTTCCGTTCATGTAGACTATGGGCTTCATCGAAAGTTCATCGAGAACTGTACCAACTGCAAAAGGAAAGGAAAGAATGCGAGTCTCAGAACCAGAGAGCTCTCGCGACCGAACTCTGATCCTGATAGTCCCTGTGGCATCCAATTTTGAAGAACCTAGTTTGGCGAGTACGTTGGTTAGCCCTGGACTTTCTCCCCCTCCGAGCACAATTGTACATCTCTGTGCTAAAGCATTTTTGTGAAGGCGAAGCTGCCTGCGCGTCATATGGTATAGTCCTCCCAGGTCCACATACGGAACTTGAGAGTTGATAGCGGCCTGGGTGACAATTAGATTGTATTCATACCAACCCGCGTTTGCCACTGCATCAGCATCGCTTATGCACGAAGTAACGCTCTCAATATTTGCAAGGTCGACTTTCTTTGCCATGCATCTTGATCCCAGTTGTTTAGCTACTTTCTGGGCTTTAGCAAGATCAATGTCCGCTACGATGATCTTGTCGATACCGCTCTGTTCGAGGTCCTTTGCAATAACGGATCCCATTCCCCCGGCTCCGGCAAGAACTGCTATTTTTATCATCCATCACCCTGTGGGTATTTACTCAAACAGGTAGCGTTAGATAAGGTTCAAAAATATGTTCAGATAAGTACGTATAGCAGAGCACCTAATGTCAGGTGTGGAACTCACTAATGTGAAGAAGAAATTCGGGGAGGTGCTGGCGGTAGAAGATGGTAATAGACGTTGAGTTGCGCGGTGTTACCAAACGCTTTGCAGATATCGTTGCTGTCGATAACGTAAGCATCCAGATACTTAAGGGCGAATTCTTTTCACTACTAGGCCCCTCTGGATGCGGTAAGACCACTACCCTCAGAACTATCGCAGGCTTTGAGGATCCTTCAGAAGGAGAGGTTTTCATCAGCGGACAATCTATGGCCGGTGTTCCACCTTTCAAGAGACCAACCAACATGGTCTTTCAACATCTCGCACTCTTTCCCCATCTTAGCGTTGAAGAGAACGTGGCCTTTGGACTTAAGGTGAAGAGGCTAGCCAAACAGGAAATCCGGCAGAGGGCCTCTAAGTTTCTGGAAATCGTCAGGCTTTCGGGACTCGAAAAGAGGAAGATCTCGCAATTGAGCGGTGGCCAGCAGCAAAGAGTAGCAATAGCTCGAGCATTGGTAACTGAGCCAACTGTCCTTCTTCTTGACGAGCCGCTTGGACCTTTAGACCTAAGGTTACGCTTAGAGATGCAGGAGGAGCTGAAGCGTATTCAACGGGAAGTCGGTACCACGTTTGTGTACGTCACTCATGATCAAACCGAGGCGCTCAGCTTATCGAATAGGGTTGCCGTGATGATTAGTGGGCGGATCGAACAAGTGGGGACGCCTCTGGAAGTATATGAGAAGCCTCGCAATCACTCAGTCGCAGAGTTCATGGGAGAAACTAACATGCTTGGAGGGCGGTACCTAGACGGCGCAGTAGAAATCGACGGTCTTTCAGTTAGAGTGACTTCCCAAGCGTCAAAGGGCACCGACATCATATTTTCCATACGATCTGAGAAGATCTCGATAGGAAAAACCTTGAGTGGTCCGGACAATGTTTTCAAAGGGACAGTTAGAGGCGTGACTTATCGAGGTTCGGATAGTGTTTATGACGTACAATTAAGCGAGCGCATCATCATCAAGGTGAGATCTACTAACCTGGCCCTGGAGTCCATTTACAGAGTCGGCGATGAGGTCTTCGTTGGCTGGGATATTGATAAGGCTCTCCTTATTTCCTCACTTCGGTGACAAGGAGATGGCTATTTGAGAGACAAGTTCCTTCAATTTTTTAGAAGGAAGGTTCAACTTCGGATCTTTTCGGGGCTTTCTTTCTCACTTTCATGGTTCCTGTTATTCTTGATTGTTCCAACTGCTGTAATCTTTCTCTACAGCTTCTGGAGGCAAGAGTATATCTCCATAATCCCGCAGTTTACAATTGACAATTATGCACAGTTTCTAGCGAACCCAATCCACATACCACTTTTCTTGAGGTCTCTTGTCATCTCAGCTGCTGTCACTATGGGATCAATTGGGCTGGCGTATCCTGCTGCATACTTCCTCGCTTTCAGGGTTCGAAAGTACAAGATTCCATTACTGCTTGCCTTGATGGGCCCTTTCTGGACCAGCTACTTACTCATCGTCTACGCGTGGAAGATCATTCTCGGATACGACGGGATCCTAAACTCCCTACTACTCAACCTTAGGCTGGTCGAGCAGCCAGCTGATCTTCTTCTATACAGTCCCTTCGCCGTGATCATAACCTTGATTCACATCTGGTCGCCTTGGCTTGTCTTCCCCCTTTATGCTTCCTTAGAAAAGATGGACAAGTCTTTGCTAGAGGCGGCGATGGATCTCGGAGCGACTCCGACGCAAGCATTCCTTAGAGTTACCTTACCTCTGACTTGGCCAGGCCTGGTAGTTGCGGTGCTATTCGTTTTCATCCCGACTGTAGGAGAATTCGTGACACCCGCACTCGTAGGAGGCCCTCAAGGCTACATGTATGGTAATCTAATCGAGAACTACTTTCATTTAGGTTTCAATTGGCCTCTTGGTTCGTCCCTAGCTTTCATAATGCTGGCAGTTGTGATGGTAATGACTTTACTCTTGCTTCGCGCCGTAGGTCCGGATAAGGTCATGGAGAGTCTCTGAAATGTCTTTGCTCACCAGCCGTTTGCACTTTGGATACATGGTGTTTTACTATGCCTTCACTTTCGCTCCTCTCATCATCCTAGTGATCTTCTCGTTTAATGATTCAGCGAGGGTGGGCCTTCCATTCAAGGCTTTCACCTTAAAGTGGTATGCTGAGGTGCTTTCAGATCCTACTATCCTTTCAGCTATCGCAAACAGTCTTCTTGTGGGGGCTGTAGTGACTCTGCTATCCACACCCGGGGGCACTGCAGCAGCATTTGTTCTCGTTCGTCACCAATCCTTTGTCGGCCGTAAGGCATTCAACACGCTAGTGCTGATACCGATGGTTATTCCTCCTGTAATCGTAGGTATTTCCCTGCTGACTTTCTTTCATGCAATAGGATTGGAACTATCCCTTGTTACGGTGATTTTGGCTCATACGCTTATCGCTTTACCCTTCTCTCTCTTAGTCATGGTTGCGCGTTTGATCGGATTCGACCGCAGTCTCGAAGAAGCTGCAATGGATCTCGGAGCTGATGAACTGACAACATTTCTGAAGGTAACTCTTCCTCTGATTTTCCCTGGACTATTAGCGGCGGCAATTCTAGCGTTCACAATATCCTTTGGTGAAGTAGCTGTTGCGTTCTTCACCATAGGGTATCAACCGACCCTGCCGGTATACATATTCGGACAAGTCAGGCTTCCGACGAGGCTTCCTGTGCTCACCGCAGTTTCAGCACTTGCTCTCTCATTTTCGGCGCTCTTGGTTGTTGCCTCAGAAATCACTAGGAGGATCAGGGAAAAGAAGTAAAGCTTTGTGAAGCTCCACAGATTGGCCCGACTCCTACCTAACCCTGTTTCGATAGTCTTAGTTCAATTTTACGCCATCCTAGCTGATAAGAACGATAACCTACAGAGAGCCATTAAAGCGATAGATAATTCTGCGCGGCGAGGAATCCATGTTGCCGTCCTACCTGAACTATGGACGACGGGGTACTTGGCAGGACGAAAATTTCGCGAGTTAGCAGAAACGATTCCCGGCCCTACCACACGCCAGATGGCTAGGCTGGCAAAAACCCATCACATACATCTGGTACTGGGCTCGATTCCTGAAAAGGTTGGCGAACAAATCTACAACACCGCAATCGTAATTGACCCAAGAGGAAGAATAATACTGAAGCATAGAAAGGTGCACTTATGGAGGGATTACGAAAGACAGTACTTCACTGCTGGTGGCCGATACAAAGTTACTAACACAGCTTTCGGAAAGATTGGTTTAGCAATTTGCCATGACATAGATTTCCCGGAAGTGCCCCGTATACTTGCACTGGAAGGGGCGGAGATCATATTCAACCCTAGCGCCTACCCTTCGCCGTTTGAAAGGGATTGGGATTTGATCCTGCCTGCTTCTGCTAGGCAAAACCACGCCTTTTTGGTGAGCGTCAACCGAACGGGAGACGAGGAAGGTAGATTTGCTACTAGTCATTACCCTAAAGGAGTACATTTCTTTGGTAAGTCTAAAGTTATCAGTCCTTCTGGAGAGATTTTGCTAGAGATGCCTGCGGATTCAAAGAAGACAGCAATAGGGATCGTACAGATAGATCTAGGAGAAGTACGTCGTCAGAGGAACTCAGATGATAGCTTCCTAGCTGAACGCAGGCCGGAAACATACAGAATTCTGCACATGAAACGGTTCAAATGAAATAAGGTTGTGTCGTGAGTCAAGCTTTTATAACAATCCGGCGCACAGCAAGCGGTTCTCCATGTATTCTGATCCTAGCGAAAGGAGATCGCAGGTCGAAAATATCTTCAAGGCTCGAATGAATAGACGTAGAGCACTATCAACACTCGCTAAAGTTGCCATCGGAGCGGGAGTTGCTGCGGCTGCTGGCGGAGGCTATTATGCATGGTTGACCTCCAGACCTATTCCTCCGGGTGAACGTACCGGAACGCTCAGAGTGCTGGAATGGACTGGCTATGACGTGGAGGACTTATGGAAACCATTCAAGCAAAAGTTTCCGAAGGTACAGGTTGAATTCAGTTTCGCCGTAGATGATGCAGAGATGCTTTCTAAGCTGCGAGCGGGATTCGCAGCCGACATAGTACACCCCTGCAGCTACTTGACAAAGAGGTTTGTAGACGCAGGAGTTGTCGTGCCGATAGATGCATCGTTAATACCAGAGTGGGATAACTTGCAACGAGCGTTCCGTGAAAACCCGGATATCTACGTCGATGGTAAACTGTACCAAGTTCCCGTAGATTGGGGATTCGTCTCCATCACTTACAGACCCGACCTTGTGGAAGGCCAGCCTGACTCGTGGGAGCTTCTTTGGGACGAGCGATACAGAGGGAAGCTTTCAATGTGGGACAGTGCATTAGACTCTGTACCTCTCGCTGGCCAGCTACTGGGATTCGAAGATATCTGGGATATGACTGATGAACAGCTG
>JAHFOH010000274.1 GCA_023266955.1 Nitrososphaerota archaeon | reverse complement strand
GCGAGCAGGCGGTAATTATTCGCGGGATCAAGCAGACCTCATAACCGCCAACAGATTTGTGGGATCGTTAATTCCAATCTGGCATGCTCCCACGTACCTGTCTAGACGTTCGACTACTGAAAGGGGATCCGCATCACGAGACTCAAAATCCGCCAGATGCCTCGACGACAGAGGCAAAGAAACGAGCCCAGTTTTGTAGTGCATAGAGAAGGGGGCACGAACATCCCCCATCGGCTTCAGGACTGACCAGTCAACCAGGATTTGGGATGCCCTTTCCTCCTTGTGTGCTACAACCGAAGTTGTAATCGGCTGGTCTTCCTCTATCAACCCCGAAAATCTTCGCTGAATTGCGCCGACATTCTTCTGAAGCCGCGCTTCAAGCCTGATTTGTAGATTCATCGCTATGTCCCTATATTTCCTAAAGACATCCTCCCCTCCCCTGAGGAGTTTGTTATCGAAAGAAGTCCATATTTGAAATCCTCTTGAACCGCTGAATTTCACCATAGATTCAATCCTAAGATCGTCGAGCAGGTCTGCCAGTTCGGACGTCACGAACTTGACGAATTCGAAGGCTCTAGGATGCTGAAGAATCCTCGAGCCAGCATCGAGGTCAAGGACGAACACATCCGGCTCCTTAGCTCCGATTTTGTGAACATACGGTATGAAATCTACACAGTGGTCGAAGACAAGTTCGAGCAGTCGCTCCCGAGAATCTATCGTGAGGAAGACAGGCTTTGGCTTGTACTTGGCGTATCTGACGAATATTACATCAAGCTCACTTATTGGGTCAGATTTTCCTAGGAGAAGATTTTGACTGCCGAGATAGCTCTTCCACTCAGAAAGGGCACCATGGCATCAGCAACACGAGGGTAATACTTCTTAGCAAGCCAAACCATTACGTAGGACCGGTTCAGTTCACCTTTCTTATCCCGAATGAGATTCTCTACAAGCTCCTCGATTTCCGCAGTGGCCTCGTAACCCTCCTCTCTTGACAGTATATCCTTCTGACGTAAGTTTCCTTAGAGCTGCCTCGATCTCTTCACGGGATGCCTCCCTCTTCTCGGCGAACGAGACATCTCGGTGAACCTTCTCGTAAATATGATCAAAATCAACCTCCTTGCCCTTCTCCTTCATCGCCAGAAGAAGGCCCACCCTATCGTATGCTGTTGCCACACACCGGATTTTCCCTATTCTTGCGTATAATCTTGTCTACCGGTTGTGCGAAGCAAGGGTATTCTAGTAGTGTGGACCGAGTTGAGCGTGGTGAGGACTAGAGCGTAGGCGAGGCTAAGCTATTTATCTGCCCCCATCACCCTGGTACTCAAGTACCCATGGCCCAGATTAAGATCCTAGCTTCCGATAATACGGTAGAGAAATTCAAGAAAATCGTGTTGGCGAAGCACGGCAAACTGGAGCTTAGCGCCGAAGGTGAAGAGGCTCTGAAGCTCTACATCAACAAATATGAGAAGCTTCTGGGATCGATGGTGCCTCCTGATGAAGACCCCTTAAGGAAGATATGTGGGATAGGGCGCTCAAGCGAGAAGCACAACGTACTCAAGGATCTCGAGCGACTGGAGGCTGGCGAACTTTAATCTTTGTAGACACGACTTTCTGGGTCGGGGATGCTGATAGCAGCGACGAATTCCACGCATCATCACATGAAGTGATCGAGCAGCTTAGGCTCGGCAGGACTCCGTTCGCCCTGACCACCGACTTCGTGTTAGACGAGACAGTAACCATTCTTGGGAAAAGGAAAGGATTTGGCGCTCAGAACGCTGCCGATGTCGCCGTTAACCTCCTTTCATCGCCACGGGTGTTTGTAGTTTATGTGGACGAGGGGCTGCTGAGAAACGCTTTGAAGCTTTACCCGATCCATCATGGAAGGTTGAGCCTGACTGATGTTGTCTCGGTGGTCGTAATGGAGAGATACGCCGTTAAGGACATCTTCTCTCATGACTCGGACTTTGATGGCCTAAAGGGGATTAGAAGAAAGGCGACTGCATACTAGGCCTTAAGCAAAGGCTAATTCATCTAAGGA
>JAHFOH010000095.1 GCA_023266955.1 Nitrososphaerota archaeon | reverse complement strand
TTCATGCTAAGGCATGCGTCACATTTCTCCGCGAGTCAATAACGAAACATTCGAGTTGCACCACTATTTCTCACATGTCGGTCTGTTGCTCTTAGTACCTCTTCGGCGTTTCAAAATCTCCTTCTTTGGCATAGCCGAGGTCGCGGGTTCAAATCCCGCCCGGTCCACCATTGACGAAAGCATTCATGAAATCAGTGAAAGCAATCTAGAATTTCTCGCGTTTTCAACCTCGCATCCGCTATATGATGAAGCGAACGTAATAATCTGATGTGCTGGTAGTGAATAGAGGCTGGTTACTGTTTTCAAATTCATAATCCTTTTCCTTAGACTAGCATATTGGCGCTCGGACCCATTACGAAGCGGAAATTAGGCATCCCCACTCTGCTCATCCTATTAGCGCCAGCCTTACTGCTCTCAATTCCTCTAGCCACAAGCCCAGCACATTCAAGCCCATCCACCAAGCCTCTGCACTTCTATCTGCACTACACCCTTATTCCACCATCTGTCGGAGGAGTATCAACAAAGTACATCATGGACACAGATCAGACCTTTCAAAATGTAAAGAATACTGACTTCAAAGGTATTGGGCAACCGAAGATTCAAATCGATTGGTATCTTTACCCCAACTTTGCTGGACCCGTCACATTTAGCGGCGCATGGCAAGTAATAGTCTTCGTAAACTCGACAGCACTTCACCCCGCTACATGGGGGCTGCAATTCTGGGAGAAGAGGCCTCAAGGATCAATTGTCTGGGATTCGGGTGCCCTTTCGCCGGACGTAAAGGGTGGCCCGTCTGGAAACCCAGGTTACGTTGACGTACCAATATTCGGTTATACATTAACTGCAGAGATTACACATACCTTCAATTCTGGAAACACCCTCGAATTTGAGATAACAATCAACTCCGGAAGCACCACCGCAGTTACTGTCTGGTATGACTCACCCTTTTACCCAAGTCATGCAATCTTTCCCTCCACTGAATCCGCCAAGCCTGAATTGATTAGGACCCTTGATGCGAACACAACTGCCAGAGAAGTCTTCTTCACGTTCTGGAGGGAAGAACAAAGAAAGGTGGTTGTAAGCGCTGAGGTGACAGATCCCTTTGGGGGATACGATATCTACAAGGTAACAGCCACCATTACTGATTCAGCAAACAGAAGTGTC
Organism: Nitrososphaerota archaeon; assembly: GCA_023266955.1. Taxonomy (GTDB): domain Archaea; phylum Thermoproteota; class Nitrososphaeria; order Nitrososphaerales; family JAHFOH01; genus JAHFOH01. The sequence goes on along the minus strand of JAHFOH010000095.1, from coordinate 4,624 downwards.
ATCACAAATCAGCCCATGAACAGGATCTTGGGAGACCGCTTCTCCTTCACCACTCTTTATGAAATTGTATGGTCCTATCCTGAAAACGCACTTCAGGGCAAATATCGAATCAATATCACTGTCATAGACAACAATGGTAAATTCAACTTTGAGATGTTTGGGACCTACGAGCCCTACCTAGAATTTTCTACAACACTCTTCAGCATAGGAATCCAATTCCCCATTCGCTTCATCATCCAAGACAACAGAGGACTGGCTCTTCCAGGAGCAAGGTTAACTTTGCTCTCGAACGGGCTTGCCGTGGAAGGGGGCATCACCGACTCTGAAGGAAAGCTTGACCTCACCGTATTTACAGGCCCCTTTACAGTTCAGGTGTCATGGTACGGGACCCTCGTAGCTGACCGAGGGATAAGTATCACAAACGCGTCTACTTTCACCATACGCACCGCCGTCTACTATCCCCAATTCAACTTCATTTCAAACGCTGGTGAGCCAATAAATCGCGCCATGATCTTTGTCACAGCTCCCAATGGCACGAATATTCGACTACCGTTTCTGACAGATGCTAAGGGAGCAATTACTCTTCCGCGGCATCCTGCAGGAGAATACGGTTTCTTGACATTCTGGGAGGGAGTACTCGTTGCAGATGCTAAAGTCAATGTGACAAATGACGGACCGTACTCCATTAGGACTCAGATCTACAACCTTGCGGTTGATGTTACGGATAATTCTGGAGCTCAGCTACAGGGAGTTCAGGTGGTAGTTTCCTCCGGTGGAAGAGTCTTTGATTTTGGCATTACTGGAAGAACTGGTCAGGCAAACTTCAGCTTACCAGCCGGAAGCTACGGAGTCAGCACGTATTACTCAGGTAGTTACTGGCTGAATTACATAGTGAACACAACACATATCGATGTTGCGGTCAGTGCTGACAACGCCATCTCAATACCTCTCAGTAATGTGCCCCCTCCAATCTATGTGACTATAGGCTTCTGGCTGATAGCTATCCCCATTCTTCTAACCGCAGTGTTCATTCTACTGCGAAGAAGAAGATTTAGGGCTTAGAATCTGTTAGAAATATCCCGAATCTTCCGGAGATCGTTGAGATTTGGGTTAGCTAGAGTGAGGCTTTCGAATCTACGGCCTGATTAAGTCAACATTGCCGTCTGTTCTTGCCCTGTAAAAACCGAAGATCTTTTCGTCAAAGAGACCAACTTCTATCACCCCTGGCAACATTCGTATCTCGCTTTTTAGCTCAGGGGGCTTCTCTATCGGTCCAAATTCCACATCCAATATGATGTTCCCGTTTTCAGTGAAGAAGGGATAACCCTTGTTCTGTGTTCTAAGATGGGGCTTTCCTCCGATGCCTCTCAGCTTTTGTTCAGCCAACCCTCTTCCAAACGGATGTACTTCAACTGGTACTGGCATATCCAATATCTCGACGAACTTACTTTCATCAGCCAAAATAATGCTCCTTTTTGCGGCCGACAGGAGAATTCGCTCCCGGAACAGAGCTCCCCCGCCTCCCTTTATCATGTTGAAGCGTTTGTCGATCTGGTCAGCTCCATCTACCGTGAGGTCGACGTATGGAGCGAGACTTGGTTCTGCAAGTTGAAGCCTAGCAGCCTCACAGGCGACCTGAATCTGCAGAGAGGAAGGTAGCACTCGAACTTCGATCCGCTTCTCCCTAACGAATTCTCCCAAGGCGTTTGTGAAGACGGCTACAGTTGAACCGCTTCCTAATCCTATCAGAAACTTTGGTTTAACGTTCTCTAGCGCTTGTCGTGCCATAGCATTTGTAGCTTCAGCCAGCTTCGACAACTTCCAGCACTCTAGTAGTAGTCTATGAGAGGCGAAGATTAAGGTTGTATGGTCTGAAGAGGAATGTCCTTACTCGATATCAATTTGCTCGAGTCGCGCTAGGGCTTCCAGTACCTCGTCTCTTAGCTCTCTGACTTTTCGGTCTGCTTCGCTCTCCTCTTTGGGTCTTGGCTTCTCAACCTTTCTTTCAATGGGCTTCTCTATTTCCCGAGCCTTCTCAAGAGGTACTAAGGGCCCCCTGAGCTGCTCCAGCCTAACCCTTGCGTCTTGGAGTCTATTCTCGATCTGACCTATTTTGCTCTCAAGTAGATTGACCAACTCGTCTCTTAGTCCTTCTAATTCACCGACTTCAATGAAGACTTCAACGTCCCCCAGCTTCTGCTCAATTGATTTCAACTGCTGCTTATACTTCGCAACAAGTTGCTCCCTCTCCTCTTTCGTTATCTTGCTATCCGCCTCAGCTTCGAAGACACGTGTAATCGCACTTGCAAGCAACTCCTTCTCAAGACGCAGGGTCTTCATTTCTCTACGACTTTTCTCTAACTCTGGCTGGGGAATTAGCTTAGCCTCAATCGGAATCTTGGGGGCAGTAACATCTTTTACAACAGATGTGGAGCCAGAACTTCGTTTCAGAATCAGGTAGGAAATTAGGGAAGCTCCAACGCCTCCTACTGCGAGCCCCAACACAACACTCGGGTAGTCAACCAAAGCCGGCACTAATGCAAGTGAGAAATGCGCGATAATTCTTAAACTTAGTGTGCCAAGATTATGCTACAAATTACCTATACGGCATCCACTCATATTTGCGGAATTTGGGGCTTCCTCCGAATCCGCAGTAGGAACACTTCTTCTTCCTCACATGGAATGAGTGACGACCACAGCGACGGCAGCGTATGTGGGTTTTGCCGCTACCCATCTTACCGAAGGATGTAGTGCCCTTTGTCATTTACACGCACACCGCTTTAGATTTTCAGGCATTTTTAGGGGGATGGACTGATAATTATTACGTTGTCCCCCCGTACAACTATTGTTCCCAAGTTATTCGTTTTGCCTTCGTCCATAACGTCCTCAGAATTACCAAGAACCAGATTCATGTGCTGGTCGAAACCTTGAAGAAGACCCCTGATAACTTTGCCCCCCTTCAGCTTAATGAGAACAACTTTTCCGACACTCTCATCAAGAACCTTCACTGCCATGTCCACGGACAATTTCGGCGTTCGCGGCACGTCTTCCCGTCGGTTATTTAAGTTAAGCTTGACATGCTTATGAGTCTCCAGTGCTCTGCTCGGTCGGAGATCAGCAATAATCGGAGGACTCGACCTTAGCTCTTGAAGATTTACACCCTATCCAAGACCGAGTCCGAAGCCATCATCGACAAGATACGCAATACCTGGCCTCCTTCAGCCAGCTTAGGTAAGACCAAAGTGATTAAGGTCGTCGAAATCGATGAGAAACATCAACTACTGATTGCAGAGAGCTTCAGAGCCGTAAAGCTGGGAGAAGATATCTTGCCATATGTTGAAGATGAGCATCTTCTGAAAGGATTTCCCAGCGTTACAGTCGACGTTGGGGCGATAAGATATGTCTGTAATGGAGCGGATGTCATGCGTCCAGGGATAGTTAGGACGAACGGAGCATTTGAAAAGAATCAAGTAGTTGCAGTAAACGAGGAGAAATCAGACAGATTCATTGCAGTGGGCTACGGTTTAGTAAGCCACAAAGACATCAAAACGATGCCAAGAGGGCCAGTGGTAAAGACAATCCATTACATACGGGACAAGTTCTGGGACACAGGAAGACAGGTCCACTAGGAAGGAACATGAACAATGGCACCAGTTGTGTGCGTAACTCATCGCAAGGATGTGGACGGACTTGCGTCAGCGGCGATCTTGAAGAAAGTTAAATCAGCCAAAGTCATACTCTCGGATTATGAGGAAATAGTTGATCAGCTTCGTAACATTCGCAATGTCAAAGAGCTGTTCGTCTGCGACCTAGGAACAAATGAGAAGATATTCGACGAATTTCTCACCGAGCTTTCAAGGATCGCAATAACCTCTCACGTAACCTACGTCGATCATCATCCCATAAAAGATGAGATGCTTAAGAAAATCAGCAAGGCGGGCATTGAAGTAATTCATTCCACAGGAGAATGTACGAGTGTCCTTCTGTATCTGAAGTTCAAGGAAAAGTTACCAAAGGCAGCTGCGCTTCTAGCCGCCTACGGAGCGGTTACAGATTTCAGAGATGCCCAGCCAATAGCTCGAAGGATAATCGAAGCTTATGACAGGCAATTCATCTTGCTGGAGGCGACTATGCTGTCGTACGCAATTTCCTACAGAGGGCGAGATACCAAATTCCTACTAAAAGTTGTAGAATCCCTAGCCGACATGAGATACCCACATGAAATTGTCAATGTGCTTCGCTATTCAAGACTCCAAGCATCGAGGATGGCTAACCTTCTCAGGGAGATCAGCTCTATGGGAAGAAGGATGAAGAATTTTGCATACATGGAGACGGATGAAGCTATGACAGGGAACGTTGCCAACTTCTTGACAGGAGCCTTTGACACTCCGGTCGGAGTTGCATATCGACGTAAGGCGGAATTTGTAGAAGTGTCCTTGAGGGGCTCGGAGAGCTGTAAACATGATTTGGGCGCTGTGATAGCTATGGTCGCAGGAATGCTGGGTGGATCAGGAGGTGGTCATCCAAAGGCCTCTGGCGCCTACATTCCTCAGGACAGGCTTAACGATTTTCTCGAAATACTAGATGATAAGCTGAACTAATTTCAGCCAGAAGTAAGGGTCTT
>JAHFOH010000013.1 GCA_023266955.1 Nitrososphaerota archaeon | reverse complement strand
ATTCAAACCATACTTTACTGGAGCATAATCATACCGCCTTACCCACCCTATCTTCAGCAAAGCCTCTAAATCAGGCTTCAGAGCATGGGAGCGTAGACCGGTCTTTCTTCCCAACATATACTTAGAACAAAGCTCAGACAGATTCTCACCTAACACGCCTAAAATCCTGAGTTTCCCTCTACCTCCAAGCCCATCTTCAATCCTCTCCCTAATCTTCTTCCTGTCAAGAAACTGCTCTTGAAGAAGATCCATCCCATCCACCCTAAGACTTGTTTAAGGCTGAAACGAAAGCCTCGGGAACCACTTCACTGGGTCGCACCTTCTGCAATCTACCCCTAATGTAGCCAGCTGCCTGCTCCCTCCTTTTGAACTCCAAATCATCAATAGCCTCTTGAAACAGCTCATCCCTAGTCCTTCTGTCAGCCAAAACCGGCTCAAATGGAAGAGCGAAACATCTCTTCAGACGTTCAATTTCAGTCCTCTTATCCGCCTCAACCCAGACCAAACTCTCCTGAAGTAGCCTAATCTGCCTCTCAATCTTGCGGCGCCTCTGATAATAAATCACCAAGACATCACCCAAACTCCTCCAGTATTCCACCTCCTGCTCCGGTCTCAACACACTACACCATGGGCTTCGGGGGAAGCTTGTAGGACCCTCGTGTCCTATTTAATGGAAGGAGCAGGCTCGAGGAGGGGGGAGGGTTCGCGGTTCAGAGATATCCGAGTCTTCTGAACAGCTCCATCAAAGCTCTTACGGCATCACTACTCGTGTTGATCTGATACTTCATAGGTGTGTATGCATGCTCTTTAATCCAGCCCAGCTTCAAAAGGACACTTAGGTCACTCTTCAATTCGGAAGATCTCAGACCGGTCTCCTTCTCTATCCCGTACTTCGTAAATAGCTGATTGGGCTTCTCCGCAAGAACTCGTAGGATTCTCAGTCGTCCTCTGGTACCTAAACCGGACTCGATGGCCTCCCTTAGAGCCTTCTTATCTTCAAGCAATGCTCTCTTTCACACGTGAGATCAAATCGTCGAGGAAGGCAGAAAGCTCCTCAACAGGAGCTCCGCTAATACCGACCTCAGTCAACGACTTCACGTCAACAATGCCTCTATCAGCTAGGTCCTCGAGAACTTCTTCAACATCCTCAAACACCTTAACTGAATGTTCTTCACAAACGACCCCTACTGTTCCTCGAATCTCTCGTAGTGACGCGTAGGGCGTCTTCTTAGATTTCAAAGCTCTGGCGACCGCCAAAAGGACCAGCTTTCCCTTCTCTGGAAGATTCACCACATCCTCCGTCGTTATTGAGGGTAAAGTCCTGCTCACTACCCTCCTTACATGTTCAGCCGTCACTCTAGATGCGCCTTCGTGCTCAGCCAGTGTACCTGAGAACAGAAGGAGGTCCAGAGCATACCTGATGTCACCCTTAACCGTCGGGCCACCGGTGATATCAGCTACATACTCTATGACTTCATCACTCACCTTGCCAACGTTGAAGCCTTCACTAGCTCTCTGCCCAATGATATCATAGACCTCATGAGAGCTATAGCGCTCAAACTCAAGTGGAACCCTGCCCAGACTACTCAATTCAGCTTCATCGAGTTTCTTGTAGAAATCCTTGCTGCGAGCCGTAAAGATCAGACCCAAGAGCCCACATGGTTCACCTGGGCCAGCGATCTCATCCAGCCTAGTGAGGTCATAGATTATACGTGAATCCTTGGCTAGATTTAGGAAATAGTCTATCTCATCGAGAGTGAAGATGATGTACTTTTTCGCTTCCTTCAGCTGTTTTACTAGCTGGTAAAGTAGCTCTTCAGCGCTCAGGCTGGTTGAATAGACCTCGGGAGCAGCCTGCTGAACTATATTTCTGTAGAGAACCACTCGACTTCCTCCCAAAAGGCGAAGGTTAACGTGCAGATGCTTCAGGTCGACCCCAAGCTTCTTGGCCTGCACTTCAAACCTTTCTCCGAATCTCACGCACGTGCAGGTCTTTCCCGAGCCCACAGGACCGATGATCTGAAGATGCCTCGGCCTGACTTGCGAAGGCTTCGTCAAAACATCTCCAAAGAAGCTGTAGAGAAATTCGATCTGCTTTTCTCTATGCAGCAGAGTAGGTGGAATGTAACGTGGCAGAAGCTTATCCTTGTCCCTGAAGATCGGTCCTGCAGATGACAAGCATCAACAAAACTTGAAGGGCCGCTATTATGCGTTATATCGACAATACTGCCATGTTCTCTGCGAATTTTGATTAAGAGCCACCTTCTTGCCATTTACCGTAGTCGTTGGTGACGATTCTTGTGAGGATCCGGGGACGATATGAGGCGGAATACATGGGCCTAAACGCAGATAGTTTTTTATATGTTCAGTACTTTTGAACACACGAATTCATGCCGATAGATCCTGATTACAAGAGCAAGCTGCAGAAGACTGGCACGCACACTGCCCACGATGTGTGGGGTGAGAAGGCTGAAAGACCCATCGACATGGCGGGATATGAAGCCCAGATTAAGGCGAACATCGAAAGAGATGGTTATCTTGGAATACACGGTTCAGTAGTTGCTGTTGATTTCGATCTATGCATAGCGGATGGTGCCTGTTTACCGGTGTGCCCTGTGGCAGTATTTGAGTGGATTAAGAAACCCGGAGACTCCACGAAGGACGGAAAGCTGGATGAGAGCGATAAATCGGACCCAATCAGAGAAGCAGACTGCATCTTTTGCATGGCATGTGAAACCGTCTGTCCAACGGTTGCGATAAAGATCTATCAGCCTTAGATCAATCTAGCAATACTAAGCGACTTTACGCCCTCTCTTGAGGGCTATTATGCGGGCAGACCTCTGATCCCTAGTCTCCTTTCTTTTCCTGCTACCGGCAAGAGATGACGTACCTCTTTCATCTACAAGTTCTATGCTTACTGTAAGACCTCGACTCCGAAGTTGGCGAAGGATCTCGCCAGCAATGTCAGGTTTTCCGTACCCAATCCTGACAACTTTCTTCGCCGCATTCGCATTTTGAATCAGGCGTTCAACCCGGTCGAGGGCCTTCTCGATAGATTCGAAGACTTCGACCTCCACTTCACTGCGAGGGTAGTAGGCTGCCACGCCAATCCTCTCGCCCGGATCTACCCCTATTACGAATGTGCTCTCTTTTCCACCATAGAGTAGTCCAAAGAGTCTTTGTCTCATTTCTGTAATATCTTCACCAAGATCTTCAAGACAAATCACATTATGGTGTTCGATGAGGCTGCTCTCTTTCCTAGTCGTAATTACAAGTCTGACTGTCCGGTCAAGCTGCTCGCCAGGCACGACAGCTTCAAAGGGTAGTCCAGCATCTTTCAGCAGCCGGGTTAGCGTGTAGTAGGCTCTTCCATCCACTGTTGCGATCGCGACCTCTTTAGGCAAAACTCTGATTTACCTCTAGGAGCTTATTATACGAGTATAGAGGAGAAGCAAGCACACTTTTGCTAAAGACCGGTCTACCATCATTTGATGCTGTCTTCGGAGGTCTAACGCAGAGTGGGATAAATACGGTACTATGCGTCGACCAGTCATCCAAGAGTGCTTTCACTTCGAAGGTTGTCTCATCTGCTCTTAGAAACAAGGTCGTCTCATACATAGATCTTGACACAGCGTTCAGTGCCTATCTTCGGGCCGGTTTCATCACGGTTCAGGGAACCGAGAATCTCTTGCTGTATACTCCTGAAGGCAAAAACATCGAAAAAGCTGTAATTCAGGTTTGCTCGGTGCGGCATCCAACCCTCGGACTACTAGTCTTCGATTCAGTGACCACGTTCTATCACTTATTCAGTGACACTGCTGACTTCGGCGACTTGAACCGTAGAATTGGGCTCTACCTTTCAATGTTTCAAAGCCTCGCCTCTCGTCTTAATGTTGCTATCGTCGTAACATCCATGCTCAGAGCCAAGAAGGCGGTAAAATCTGGTGTAGAGAGCTGGTTCCCATCTGCTTCTGGGGGTAGGGTGCTGGCGAAGAGCAGCACCCTCATAATTTCATTAAACGAGCAGCACCAAAAACTTAGAATCACCATGATGAAGCATCCAAGGAGCGAACTAGTAGGAACGTTTGTTGAGGAACCACTGACTTAACCTAGTAGCCCTTCGTCTGAAGCGTCAAGACGCCAACCGCCACAGCGATTAGCAGACCGGCGAATCCCAAGAGCATGTACAGCGTAGTCAATCTATGCCTGAAGGTCTGTCTACCACTCAAGTAGATGAGATATACCCCTCCCGTTCCCACAAGGATTGTGAAGAAGTCTACTAGAAATTCAGTGAAGGTCTGCGCCGCTCTGAACCGCAGTATGATTTGTCCAGAACCCTCATACCTCGAACCCTCAAGGAGAGTGTTAAAGATGCCAGCCGATAAAGTGAAGAGAGCCAGAAGGTAAGCTATCTCGAGTCCTCTTTGCCTGATGATTGAATAGAGTGCTAAACTGCTTCTACGCCTTGCGATGCCCGAGTGTCGTACTCTCTCCGCGATTGATTTGAAAGACCGCGAAAGGAATTTCTTTACAACCATTGCATCCTCACTCGATCATTCCTTTTACTTCGGCTTCCGCAACTTCCTTCACCCAAATGCCTGTTTCGGGCAACGCGATCACCCTCCTCAGGTATTCCTCCCAAGCCAGGTCTTCATATGTTCTTTTCCATTTAGGATAACCGGAAACAAGACTGCTATAGGCTTTCGAATGATACTGGCAGTAACCTCTTTCTAATTCCGCTTTCCTATGGCAGAGCTGGCACTTCACGCTTCTTCACCGATTTGGTCGGACAATTCAAGTTGACGCAGAGTCTCCATGGTATCCTTGTCAACCTAATGTAGACGATAGGCCAACCGCAGGTGCCGCAAAGCTTGTTTGTAGTTCGTAATTTGCCTCTTTGTGGAAGTGGAGCCGATGCTCTGCATCCCTTGCCGTAGTTGGTGCAGCCCACGAACCTCTTACCCGTTCTTCTGGATCTAATGACCGTAAGTTTCCCTGTCTTGCAGACTGGACATGGTCCCAAAAGGTTCTGTAAGCGAACGGTGCTAATCAGGGCCTGCCTGATGTTACTTCCAATATCCATCTCGTTAAGCTTCACCTTGTAAAGTGATTCTATGAGCAGGCTTATCGTGTCCTCCAGAACTTCCTCTCCAGTCATATCACCTGTTTCGATTCTCTCTAGCTGGGCCTCAACATCCCTAGTCATCTGTGTGGACACAATATTAGGGCTGCAGAGTTTCATTGCTTCGATGACACTAAACCCAAGGTCAGTCGCAGCTATACTCTCTCCCGTAATGTACCCTCTCTCATAGAGGGTGCTGATTATTTCGGCTCTAGTAGTCTTTGTGCCCACCCCCTCCTGTTCCATCTTCTCGAGAAGGCTGGATTGATTGTAACGGGGTGGATGTTGCTCGAATTTCTGGATGACGTTCACAGCTATCACTTTCACATTTGCTCCTTCTTCAAGTGTCGGGAGCGTAACATCTTCCATACCTGAGAAGATGCCGTAATACCTGAGCCAACCCAATTGTAGAGTCCTCCTTCCAAAAATTTTGAAATCATGTTTTCCAATAGCGATGAATACGGAGATTCTTTCTCTCACAGCCTCCTCGGCGAAGACTGCGAAGAATCTTCTCACTATAAGGTCAAAGAGCTTAAGCTGCCTTGAATCGAGTTGCTTAACCGGGGTTTCACCAGTTGGGTAAATTGCTGGATGAGCGGAATCTTCTTTGGACCCTTGATGCGGAGTGAGACGCCCATGCAAGATCTCTTCGGTGAATTGTTTGTAATTTCCCATCCTTTTCAGTCCATTCAAAATTTTCCGGTAATCTATCGATGGCGGAAGTTTCTGCGAGCTGGTTCTAGGATACGAAATCAATGCATCAAGGTAAAGCCTCTCAGCTATGGCTAGGGTTTGGCTGGGAGAGAACCCAAAGACCCTGTAGGCTTCCTTCTGCAGGTCACCGATATTGAAGGGGACCGGCGGACTCTGTCTAAATAGAGACGTTCTTAATTCCCGTACAGTTCCATTCTTGCCCTCACATTCAGCCCTAACTCTATCAGCCTCTTTCGCAGTCTCAATGCGATCCTTTGCGTAAGAAGCTTCAATTCTTTTCCTATCGATGTCTAAAACTGCTGTTATGTTCCAGAAGGGAATTGGAACGAAGCTTCTAATTTCGACCTCTCTATCAATGATATAGGAGAGTGCTGGTCCCTGAACCCTACCTACGGTCACCATTCTGTACTTTCTGTTAGCTACGAAGAACGCCTCAGATAGACCTCTCGAAAGATTAACTCCCCATATGAAGTCAATAACATGCCGTGTCCTACCAGCTTCTGCGAGATTCCGTCCCCAATCTCTCCTTAGGTCTGTGAAGGCATGTCTTAACTCATCAGAAGTAAGTGTTGAGAACTTCGCACGTAAGGCAGCAGCCTCCTTCCCACCGCAGGCATACTTTAGGACATTGTAACCGATAGTCTCTCCTTCTAGATCGAAGTCGCAACTATTGATGAAGATTTTGGCCTTCTGGGCGAGTCTTGTCAAGACGTCAATTCTCTTCTGTAGATGATTTGCCTTCGAATTGACGATGCTAGTGGGAAACCAATCAACGTCAAAGATCGGGTATACGTGTCTTTTTCTCGCTGGATCCTCGACGGTGTAAAGGTGCCCGACTGCCGAGCAGACTACGTATTGATTGCCTGCGTTCTTGACTAAAAAGACCTCAACATTTCCAATGTTTACTGTTGCGAGTTTATCCTCTTTCAGAGCTTCCGCGACTCTCCTGGCGGCGTCAGGCTTCTCACATACTACCAAGGTATAGTCCTGTAGTCTGTCGAGCGCCGCCAGCACATTCGAACCTGATTTTCGTACGCGTTAAAACTTTTATGAAGATTTTATCGATCTGGCATCAGCTCAGCCATTTTGATTTTTAGTGTCGAGATATCAGTAACCTTCATCACAAGGTCATCATTTAAAAATGCCAGGTTTCACGCGCTAGGCGTTGGGCTTCGAGATAGTCTGCCAAGAATGCGGAGCAGCCATCTTTACAGGCTTCGATTTGAAATCGGCCAAGGATGTGCTGAAGCTCTATAGCGGAAGATGCAAGAAATGCGGTACCTTACTTTCGCCCCAAGATTTCCAACTTGAAGTTGTAAGGCTCTAAAACTCCCTAGCCTTTTCTCATAAGGATTCCTGTGGAAAGTCCACGCACGTAAATGCATCTCCTAGGCGGCATTACAATATGCGTCCTTGTGATTCGCCCTTTACTGGCATTAGTTCTCATGCCCCTGACAATCACAACTGGAATTGCCTCGGCAGCTTCTCCCATCAACAGTTGAGCAGCGGCGCTAATATCATCGGCTACAGCTCTTTGTGTAACCTTCAGCGTATTACCGAAAAGGTCTTTCCTGCCCCGATCGTCTATTACTGGCTCGAAACCTGAAATGCCTATTGCAACCCCGGTCGTTCCGATCCTGGTTGGCATGAGTCGACTGTCAGTTATCACTATTCCGACGGTTAGGCCTGTTCGCCTCAGGATTTCCTTCCTTAAAGCGTAGGCTTTCTCGAACGGCTTTCTGGGATGAAGAATCGCCCAGCCCGGAAAGACGTTAGATCGATCTATTCCAGCGTTTGGTGCTGTTACCCCATCTTTGATGGTTAGTGCAAACCCTCTTACTCCTCCATAGACGAACTCAGACTCCTTCAGCACTAGCTCAGCGAACTCGGGTTGCATCCTGAATAGCCTCGCAAGACGTCTAGCCTTCTTGGTCGGTCTAATTGTTGAAAGTTCCACGACCATCCCCTCTGACATAGCAACGTACTTGCTGGAGACGACGATAATGTCTCCTTCCTCGAGCACTTGGTCGTTGGCCTTAATTTCCGAAAGGGTCACGTCGGCTAGATCGAAAGTATCTTTCTGAATTTTAGCTCTTATCGGAATTAACGTAATCTCTTTCGGTCGTTCGAGTTGTTGCAAGCTCGAATCGGTTTACTTTTTTCAGCAGTTAAATAAACCGTCGATGCTACGCGTGGAGTTGTCATTCTGTTGAGCGTCCGAGCTACTCATTTGAACTCGTATCATAAAGCACATTCACATTTGACCGTTTTTGGGGGATTTGAGATGCCTCTGTGGTACAGAGGCATCTCAGAGGAACACATGGCCGTAAGGAATAGAGCTGGATTATTCGATGTGACCCATATGGGAAGGTTGGAGATAGTGGGGAAGGATGCTAGCAAATTTCTCGACTTTATCCTGCCTTCCGATTTGTCCAAGATTCAAAACGGACGCGAATTCTACTCAACAATTTGTACCGAAAACGCTGGCATAGTAGATGATACAATGACCTTCAGATTCGATGAACATCGATACATCATGGTGGGTAATGCGGTCAATAGGGAGAAGGATTTTCAGTGGCTAAAGAAAAATTCAGGCGGCTTCGAAGTAGAAGTTAATGACTTCTCTGACAAGATTGCAATGTTCGCCCTTCAGGGTCCCAGGGCTCAGACGGTTCTACAGAAGAGCTGCTCCTCTCCACTTTCCCAGCTCAAGAGATTCGCACACTCTTCTGCTTCCATAGCTGGCGTAGACTGCATAGTGTCGAGAACTGGGTACACGGGAGAAGATGGTTTCGAAATCATGATCCCTAACTGCAGCCTCGACGATCCTTCAAAAGCAGAAAGGGTGTGGCAGACGATTTTATCAGACGGGGAAGCAGAGGGTCTCATTCCCTGCGGTTTAGGTGCTAGAGATACTCTGAGACTTGAGGCTGGGTACAGTCTTTTTGGTCAGGATATTGATGAGTCAACTAATCCGTTTGAGGCTGACCTAGGGCGGCTCATCTCATTTGACAAGGTGGACTATGTTGGCAGAGGATCGCTTCTGCTGGCTAAGGAGCAAGTTCGGAGAATAAGGACTGGCTTAGTAATGAAAAATGAGGGCATTCCTCGCTCTGGCTGCGAAGTAGTGAAATCTGATGCTCCTGTGGGTAGAGTCACCAGCGGAACGTTTTCCCCGATATTGAGGAAGGGTGTTGCTATGGCTTATATTTCCACAGAATTTTCTGAGCAGGGGACAGAACTGATGGTTTCAATCAGAGGCCGTCTACATGAAGCTAAGATCACTAAGTTTCCCTTGTATGATCCTTCTGCCTATGGGTTGAAGAGGGTTAAGGCCTGAATTGCACGATTTTGAGAAGGAACTTGCACATAGATCACGACTCTTCCCTCTTCTTCTTGAAGACGCCGGCTAGCTTGAGGGTATCATACAGCTCTTTCCCCTTATCCTCGATATCTTTGACCGTCTTATCCAAATCAAGTATTCTGACAAAATTTCGGTACCACATTAAATCCTTGCTGTCTGGCACTCTGTGAAACTCTCTCTTAAGAAAATCTGGTACATCAATATCTGGATGAGATATGAAGAAGTACGCTGGGCACCACATGTAACTATCACTTGTTTCGTTGGCTTCTGCCACATTGAAGTAAAGGTAAATCACATCATTCTTTGACAAACATTTTCCTTTGAAACCCTTTAGCCTTGAGAATTTGTATCCAACTTTTCTCAGCGCTGGAATGAAATAGTTTTCAATTAGGAGTCTTCTAATAGTCTGATTTCTCTCTCGAAGATCCAACGTACTTGACCAATACAGCGCGTAGGGTTAGATGATACGGCATATTACTGTTATGTAATGTGCTAGTATCGCCTGGCGATGCCATAAGTAGCTCTCCGAGTCACGAGAATGGAAATCTAGGCGACTAATGCACTAAGCTTGATATGTGAGTGCAAGGGTGTTTCATGCCCATGAGTTCTGTTAGGAGTATGGGCGAAGAGATACGACATCAGCTGGAAGATTTACCAGTGTATAGAGACTACCTGGTTTCGTCCCATCCTTCGCTAAGGTCTGAAGCTTGGGGGAGGAACTGCATTTTTGTTGGAGCTGGAGATTCTTTCATCGCAAGTCTAGCGACAGAATATCTCTCACAACATTTGACAAGAGCTATGGATCCTTACGAGCTTTCCTTAGATCCGACGGTAGCGACCGATAAGCACGTTTACTTCGTTTCGGTTTCAGGAAGGACCCGTGGGAACATAGATGCCGCGCAGAAAGTTAGGAGACGCGCAAGAAGGTTAACAGCTATCACAGCGGACGTGAACAGTCCCCTTGCCGCCGCTTGCGACGATGTGATTGAGTTAAGGGTTCACAAGAGTCCTGAACCCACTCCAGGAACTCTAAGCTTCACAGCGTCTCTCCTCGCGTGCTTCTCAAGAATAATGAGGTTGCCTAAGTTTAGGAACCTCGAAGGACCATATGAAAGAGCGTCAGGTTGGTCCAAAGACATAGGCATAACTAAAGATGTCACCACATATTTTGTTGGAAGCGAGTTAAGCTATGCAATAGCTATGTACGGGGCTGCCAAGGTCTTCGAGGTTCTTGGTTCGAAGGCCCAGTATCAGAGGACTGAGCAATTTAGCCACATGGAGCTTTTCTCGCTGAGCAGAAGGGACCTAATCGTGATCATACAGTCAGGGGCCAAGGATGATCCGAAAGCCCAGACTTTGAGGAAGCTACTTCATGAAAGGGGCTTTACCACTGCGGCTTTCGAAACCAGAGCGGAGACGGAGGTGGAGCACGCCATATACTCTTCACTCTACTTGCAGCTTCTCGTCTGGCGAAATGCATACCGACTGGGACTTGAGGAAGCCTCCTTCCGACTCAACACGGAGCTGCTCCAGATCAGTAACTCCATGATATACTAGCCCCCGTTAGAATGTAAGAACTTCCAATTTCTTGGTCGAGGTTTTTTACTGAACCTCGATCCAGTCGCAGTGCGGATCTGTAAAGCATGTTCTAGTTCCCTATAGGTTACCGGTTTCGGCCATAACACTTCAGCCCTAGAAAGTACCATTAGGGCTTAATACACCAACGCAGAAGCTTGATTGTGGCCAAGTCATCTGGCAAATACGATGTGGTTGTGATAGGGGGAGGACCAGGTGGGTACGTGGCTGCTATACGCGCCGCGCAACTTGGTGGCAAGGTTGCTTTAGTTGAGAAGGATCAGCTGGGTGGTGTTTGTACAAATGTTGGATGCATGCCTACGAAAACTATGCTGAGGGCAGCGGAGTTCCTTCTTAATTTCAAGCATGCTCAGGAATTCGGCATCTTGGTGGAGAACTTCAAGGTTGATAAATCGAAGTTCATTCAGCACCGTGATGACGTAGTCAATAGACTTCGACAGGGAATCGCATTTCTATTGGAGAAGAATGGTGTGCAGCTGGTTAGTGGAGCAGGTTTTGTAAAATCCTCTCAGTTGGTTGAAGTACGGAACAAAAGTTCCAATCAAGTTTTGGAGACGAAAACCGTAGTGGTCGCCACAGGTTCGACTGACTATAGACCGCCCATACCAGGGGTTGATGGTCGCGATGTGCTGACTGGCGAAGAAGCTGCCACCATCAGAGAGATTCCACAGAGAGTTGTGATTGCAGGCGGAGGAGCGGAAGGAACAGAATTCGCTACTATTTTCGCAGCCCTTGGATCAGATGTCACTTTGGTGGAGATGATGCCGAACCTCCTACCGCTAGAGGACAAGGATCTGGGAATAAGGCTTCAGAGGGTGATGAGCAAAATCGGGGTGAAAGTTTTGGTAAAAACTAAGGTGATGAAAATAGATGATAATAACGGAGGGAAGGTGGTCGTGGCCTCAAGCGATTCAGGGGAAATAAGATTAGAAGGCGATATGGTCCTTGTCGGTCTTGGTAGGAAGCCGAACACCGCAAATATTGGTCTTGAAGAAGTTGGCGTCTCAATTGATAGAGGCAGAATCCTAGTTAACGATCAAATGCAAACGAACGTTCCGAACATTTACGCCATCGGAGATGCCACGGGCGGCGCTTTTGCACATGAGGCGATGGAAGGAGGCGTTGTCGCTGTAGAGAATGCGCTCGGAGGGAAATCAACACTAGACAGAATGGTAATTCCACGTTGCATCTACACTATCCCGGAGGTTGCAGCCGTAGGGCTTACTGAGGAGCAGGCTAGAAACCAAGGCGATGATATTAGCATTGGCTCATTTCCCTTCGCTGCAAGTGGACGAGCCATAACCCTGGGTGAGACAGAGGGACTCGTGAAGGTGATCATTGATAACAGATCGAAGCAGCTGCTGGGAGTTCACATTATAGGACACGCAGCTTCAGAATTGATTTCAGAAGCTACTTTGGCAATGAGCATCGGAGTTACTTCTTCTGAGATTATTGGTACCATACATGCGCACCCCACGCTTGCTGAAGCTTTCAGAGAAGCGGTGCTCGACGCTGAACAGAGATCCATACATAGAGTGAGGGTTACCGCCTAACCGAATTACCCAGCGTCAACAGATATTTGATGAATTCTTGGCCGCATTTGGGACAAATGGCTACGCGGTCTCCGGGCACTGCCCTCCGCTTGTGGACGGTTAGTCTAATTGTGTCTTCGTCAGTGGCCTTACGTAAGTGAAAGAGTTCGAGTGCTAATGTAGTTCCGCAGTGCGGACAGGTTACTTGCATCTACGGCATCAACTCCTCGTCAGATTATAAATTACTGTTGAAATCCTCGATTAGGAATGCTTCCCACCGGTAAAACTACGCCTGAGCAGGATGAGAGGATGATTCTAAGCTACCTCAATGTCATGTGGAAGAAGAATCCTAATGAAAATCCCTCTCTTCTGAAGATCTTTGCTGTTTTAAAGAAATCAGCGCCTGAAGTGCTGAAGACCGTCCAGCGACTTGAGGAGAAAGGCTTTGTTCAGAGAATCGTTGATGAAAAGGGAACGGTGAAGCAGCTTAAGATTACTGAAAAAGGAATAGAGTATCAACAATCTTCTAAGTGATGAGCTTTTAGAAAATAGCAGAAGCCGAGGTGTACGATAATTGTGATATCGTTACGTTTGAGGCGCAGCCTGCTTCAATTCGATTATGTTGACGGTGGTTGGGATTGGAAGCTTGCTTGAAGCCGTTCTTAGGCCCTCCCTAGCCTGTTCCAAGAACTCCTTCTTGATGTTGAGTTCTAAAAGTACCGAGCCTACTTCAACTCTTGCCGCAAGACCTATTGGCTTTCCGAAGGCTTTACGCATACCTTCTTGCAGTCGATCTGCACCGGCAGTCGCTATCATCTTGTTCTCTCTCAGGATGATGTGAGGATATACCTTGACCAAAAGGTGATAGTTAGTCTCTCCGACTAGGGTGAGCTTCTTGTTAGTAGCTACTCGAGCCGCCTCAAGGGCGTTGTGCCTGATCTGCACCCTCTCAGTTGAGACTAACTGTAATTTGACATCGTAGTCTTCGCTAGGAGTCCCGGTAGAGAACCTCGCGATTTTCACCTGAGGTGTTCCAGGGACAAAGTCCCTTCTTGTGAATGCCATTCCTTTGACTTCCTTGTAGTTTCTTCCATGCATTTGGATCGCCTCAGCGCTTTGCAAAGTTTCCTCCGTCGACAGCTAATTAAGCCTGCCGATAACTTTCCGTAGTAAGAGGAGCAGCTCTGTCTCACGCGAAGTATCTGTTCGTCCTTGCGCATGGCTATCTCTCTTTGGCCGAGCTGAGTGCCTATCTTGAGAGTCGACGTGTTTCCTTTGATGTTTTTGGAATCAATCAAAGAGCCGCTTTAGTTTCACTTATGAAATTCACTCCCGATAATATGAGGCTCTCTCTCGGCGGCTTCTACAAGATTGGTCAGGTCCTTTGCAGTCTAGAGACAGCCAAACTAAAACAGAGAGAGGTTGAGGTGCTCGATCAAACGGGGTTCTTCGGATTTCTCCCTGAAAAGGTAAACTGGGGCATAAGCATGTACGGTGAGCAAGAACTGACCGTCGAGGAGGTTGAGTATCTGCGCGACTACTTCCACCAAAGACTACGAAGGGCGGGCGCAATCAAAGGTAAGTATCGATTTGCAAAGAGACCTCAAGATGAAGCCTCACCAGAAGTAATGTCAGCGGATATCGCAAAGAAACAAACTGTAGACATCCTCGTCGCAGTAATCGACTCCAGATGCTACCTCGGACTAACAGAAATTGTGTCCGACCACGAAGGGTTCAGGAGAAGAGATCTTGGAAGGCCTGTTCAAAAGCCTGTGATAAGTATTCCTCCTAAGCTGGCTCGAATTCTGGTAAACCTAAGCGGTGTCAAGCCCGGGGAAATTCTACTAGATCCTTTCTGCGGAATCGGAACGATTCTCCAAGAGGGACTGATGGCTGGGGCGGATATTTGCGGGGTTGATCTGATGGGGGAAATGGTCGAAGCTACGCGTAGGAATCTTCAGTGGCTTTCAGAAGAATTCAGGGTTAAAGCGACGGGCCTAACGGAAAAGGTGATTCAAGGTGACGCTCGAAGTCTTCACCACTACTTTCCAGAGGAGGCGATAGATGCTGTAGCAACCGAGCCAATACTACTCCCACCGCTGAAGGACTTTGTTCCGGCAAAAAAGGCAGATCTTTTGCTCGTAAAGCCCGAGGAAATCTATGAACAGGCATTGAGATCAATCAGCATCGTTTTGAAAAATGGAGGAAGAGTTGCACTTGTAGCACCTTTCGTCAGGACTCGACCGCGGGGCCTAAAATCATTCGACATACGGCGACTGGCGTCTCAGGCAGGCCTTAGGGACTATATTCCAAGAGCGCTTCCAAAGATGAAGTGGCCGCTCTTCCCTAAGATGACAGGGCAAGAAAAGGTCGTCAGAGGAATATTCGTGTTCGCAAAAAGCTAGGCCTATCTACCTAGTCTTTCCAATGCTGAAGCAGATTTTCGGAGGAGCCCCATCAGCAGGTACGCTTCCCTTTCGGTAATGAAGCTTCTACCAAGCATTTTCCTAAAGCCCGCTCGTAACTGGTTGATCTTGTGCCTCTGCACTCTGGCCATTTTTGCGAGATGAGTGGCAAGGTCGACTAACCTTTCTCTTTGGATCTTAGATGCCTTTTTCACGGTGCGGGCCTGCTTAGCCTTTGAAAGTTCATAGAGTATGATCGCCAATGCGTGGCTCACATTCAGCGTCTCGTAGTCAGTGCCTGTAGGGATTTGAACAATTAAGTCGCATTGATCTAGCTCACTTCTAGTCAGTCCTGTAGTATCTCGACCGAGGAGGAGACACGTGTCCCTTGTCAACTGAGTGGACTGTTCAGCAAGGTCTGCAGGGGTGATGACGCTTCTTGGTAGATTCGAAGACCTCTTTGCTGGAATGGCGGTCGTTCCGATTATCAACTCATACTTTCGGAAGAGTTGTTTCAAACTTAGGATCGTAGCTTCTTCCAAGATTTGGGAGCCATGGGAGGCGAACTTCATCGCCTCTTTGACGTCAGCCTTAGGGTCAGCTAACACAAGTTTTTGTAAACCAAAGTTCTTCATGACTCTTGCAACGTAACCTACGTTAGTTGGATAGACAGGTTGAAGGAGTGCTACAGTCAGTTCTTGCATTTGAAAATTAAGCATTTTTACTTTTGAATAAAGCGTTCTACACGCTGATGCCAACTAACCTGCCTGAGCAAGCAAAAGCGAAGTGGGGAGAGGCCCAAGCTGCCAGAGACCCCGCTCTGAAACTGAAACTGCTAAGAGAATTCTCCTCTATGATTCCAAAGCACAAGGGAGTGGAAAAACTCGAAGTCTCCATTAAGAGGCAAATTAAGACGCTTCAAGAGGAAATTGAGAAGGCCAAGAAGAGGCGCAGGGGTTCATCTCGGTCGGAGTGGGTCGTAAAAAAGAATGATATGATACAGCTTGGCGTGACTGGTTCCCTTCAGAGTTCAAGCGTCCTCTTCAATACCTTGACAAAGATGAGCGTTAGAAATGGCCAAATCCTAATGCGGCCTATGGTAGGTGTCTTCGAAAAAGATGCTCTAAAAATTCAAATCGTCTTAGCACCGTACGACAAAACGATCGGTGAGGAGAAGCAGAGGCATTTCATCAACTTACTGAGAAATGTAGACGGGATCGTAGTTGCTCTAGGATTTGAGCCGATCACATATGTTCATGAGCTACTGGAATGGTTTGAGAAGCATAACATTGAGGTCCTCTCACCCTCCCTGACAGTTGAGATAGTTCCTATGCCATCAGGGGGAATAAGAGTAGCTGGTCGCTCCTTCAGATGCTCGGAGGAAGAGATAGCGGCTTTGGCATCAAGTTATCGTATCAGAAATGCGGTGGTCAAAGTTTCGAGCACCGCAGCGCTTGACGATGTTGAGGCGGCGATTTTTGGGAGAATGAGAAAGAACGCGATGTTTGTAACTCTAGGCCCAAATAGGAGAGACGAACTTGTTCAAATTGTTCCAGCAGAATTACTGCAGGAGGGTTTGGCTATCACCGACCGACTTGTTGCGTGGTTCCTGAATAAGTTGAATTTGATTCGAGTGTACACGAAGCGAATTGGTGAGGAGCAAATTGCTAGGCCGCTGCTTCTGAAAGAGGGTAGCAGGATTATGGACGCTGCTCAGATGGTGCACAAAGACCTTGTGAGATTCTTCAGATATGCGAAGCTATGGCGTCAACATATAGCCTCACCAATTAGAGTTGGGTCGAATTTCCAGTTGAAGGATGGCGATACAGTTGAGATACACGCCGTCTAATCACCTCTAACTGCTTCAACAATCATGATTTCTTCGAAGAACATTCTTTGCCTAGTAATAATTCGAGAGCTGAATCCCTTGTCTGAAAGTATGGTCATCAGTTTTCCGTAGTTGCTGTGGCTTGAACTTGCTAACAGAATCTTACCCCCTTTTCTCAAAGTCCTGGAGCCTTGGTCAAGCATCTCCAACGCCACTTCAATACCTTGTATGCCTCCATCTACGGCAATGTCTTCGTTGCTGGAGGATGGGAGGTACGGTGGATTGAAGACGACCAGATCAAAACAGGAGTCTGAAAATGGTTGAGCTGACGAGCAGCAAACCAGGTCGACTTCTGCGTCAGCGCCTTGGAGCCTCAATCTTTCACGAGTTCGTCCGATCGCCTCTAGGTTGATGTCCGTTCCGACTACATGCTCTGCAATCCTCGCCAGTGCCACTGTGATCAAACCCGACCCCACGCCCATTTCAAGTGCCGAGTTTGCCGTCTGGGTTCGAACCTGCTTGGCTAGGAGAAATGTGTCTTCGGCGGCTTCATAGACCGAGTACTGAATGTCCCCGCTCATTATTCTTCCCCAGAGCACTTGCGACAATAAGAGCCTCTGAAGGTGTTAGGTGCTCGATCCTTTTGGACAGCAGATCCCTTGAAAGCTCTTCAAGCAGACAGGCTGCCGGACCGTGCTCCCCCTCCTGTTTTGATAGAGCTCTGAGAGCTGAAGACAACATTCTGCCTCTGAATCCGAATAGTTTCTTTA
>JAHFOH010000094.1 GCA_023266955.1 Nitrososphaerota archaeon | reverse complement strand
AGCGCCCCGCATTTGGGACATGGCTCCTTCATCAGTGTAGCGCCTCGGCGAATAAGTTCTATCGTTGTCCCCATCTTCTGCCTAGACAGTGAACTCAAGAGGTTAAACGGCGAAAATCAAACATGCATTATTAACCTTCTGAAGAAGAGAAGGGAGTGCAACTTATATCCTGGGCTCTAAGTTAACAGAGTTATCAGAAGAAGTGTGATGATTCTTGAGCGCAGCATTGAAGAAGAATCAGGAGAACGAGGAGAAGCTTGCAAAGGCAATTTCGACTCTGCAGTCCGTATCAGACAGTAACATTACACCTCGCAATATTAGAAAAATCGTGAAGGAGGCCATGACAATGCTTCAGGATACGAAGCTCGGCCCGGCAGTGAGAGCCGCCAACGCAATAAGTATGCTCGACGAAGTATCTCAGGATCCGAACATGCCAAGTTTTTCGAGAGTAACAGTCTGGAGTGCAGTTTCCACCCTAGAGTCTGTTAGGGAATAGGGCAAACAAATCTGAGCACGGGCAATTTGAGGGACGACAAAGCTTCCCTAGTGCTTAGACTCTTCAGTCGGGTTTCTAGTGAGTATGATGCGCTCCTTATGTTATTCTCTTTTGGGAGAGATCGAGCTTGGAGGAAGAAGATTGTAGAGAATTCGCGTGTAGATTCAAATGGCAGAGTCCTAGATGTCGCAGCTGGAACATGCCTTTTGGCGATGGACTTCGTTAGGTATTCTTCTGACACGCTTGATTTAGTCGCTGCTGACTACTCGATGGCGATGCTGCGGCAAGGTAAACAGAACTTGGCTAGGAGAGGGCTAATTGGGAAAGTTGAATTGGTGAATGCAAGGGCAGAGAATCTACCGTTTGTGGAGGGGACCTTCCAGAGTGTCGCCATATCTCTTGCATTGAGAAATGTCAGTGATGTTCCTGCGACTTTGAAGGAGATGGTGAGGGTGTCAAGGGATGGAGGTAGAGTTTTTTCACTGGATTTCACCCGTCCTCCTCATCGATTGTTCAGGAGATTCTACTATCTGTATCTCTTTCGCGTCATGCCTAAGCTGGGTCTCCTAGTCTCGAGGGAGTGGAAGAACTTGTTAGCGTATTTGGCCCATTCTATTCAACGCGCATTGACTCCGAGACAGATTAAGGAATTAATGGCGGAGGCTGGGCTGGTCAGTGTGAAGTGCATCCCTCTGACATGGGGTGTTGTTACATTGCTGCATGGCGAAAGAGCTAGATGACTATAGGGACGAAGTTTTTACGAGGCAGTTTTGCACTACAATAGTGCTGACATATGACACAAACTGAGCCTTGGCCAATAAAGGTGAAGTGGATTGACGGATTTCAGTTCATCGGCTATGATGACGGAGGACATTCGGTTGTGATGGATTTACCGAAGGATAAGGGAGGGGGAAACCTAGGAATGAGCCCGACAAAGGTCTTCCTGGCCTCATTAGCTGGCTGCACCGCAATCGACGTTGCGTTAATCATGCAGAAACAGAAGCAAGATTTGAAAGAGCTGGAGGTTTTGATTTCGGGGGAACAGCACGCAGGGGAATTCCCGCACTACTTCACTAGGTTCAACATCAAATATGTGGCCCGTGGAAAGAATGTGAGTGAAGAAGCGCTGAAGAAGGCGATTCAGCTCTCCGATGAGAAGTATTGCTCAGTAGGAGCTACGTTAAAGGGAAAAGCCGAAATCGTGACTAGTTACGAGATCGTAAACGATTAGAGTAGATTGACCTCTAGAACGTCGAACCGGCTACAGCGTGTACCTACTCTAATAACCTCAGAAATACTGGGCGACACTTCGTGATCTGCCCCGCTGACGAATTTCTTAATGTTTAAGCCTCCATCACATTCTATCATTAGCCTCGCTGTTTTACCTTGAAACTCCTCGATTTTCAGAGTGTAAATCTTCTTCTCAGCTAGTTTGCCCTTCCTTGTGCTAAGAGCGGTCACAACGGTATCTTTGAAGTCTAGCTCGAGTCTGCTCAGTTCATCTTCCGTAATCGGTGACTCAAACTCTACGTCAGCGAGAATCTTCACCCTGAATTTCACCTTAACAGGTGGTGTTCCTTTCACAATTCTCAACTCTTTCAGCACGACTCGGTTTTCCTCCGAACTAAGTTTGGAAAAAGCGTCTAGGCTCCTCCTGGTGGGCTCAAACAGTTCCGCATAAAATGGTCGTCCTTCAGCAAGCACTAAACTGTCATCATCTTCACCGCCTATCCAGCTGAACCTGACCTTCCTACCACCGAAGTATCCGAGTATCTTCCCAGCCAGTAAACTCTCAACGCTTTCGTCTTTGCTAAAGGTCTGCTTCTGGGGGAGGCCTCTTACCTTCTTGACATATCGCCCAAACATGTGAAGAGATTTTGGAGTTATCTTGATGGAGTCGTCAACAGGATCTAGGATCGCAACAAGTTCTGGACTTGTGTAGGTTAGCTCCTTCCCCATCAGTGTCGCCACATTCCTCCCCAGTTCTCTTGTGAATTCCGCTTTGAGAGTTCTGCCTCCTCTCAATTTGAATTCAGATCTTACAAGGTCTTCCCTCTCAATTGACTCCGTCGGAACCTTAGTACCGACGAGGAAGCTGTCGAACTCATACGGTTTCAGGGCTTCAACTATTTTCATGGATCTCTCCTCGATTGATGACATTAGTCCTCCGCATAGGTAGCAATTCTCAGGCCGTCGAGCCTTATTGGATATTAATTGGAGAAGTTCCTGCCCTTTCTGTCGACTGGTCAACTTTGCCTGGAAGTGTGGGAATTGGCGCCCCAGACATTGAGGGCAAAAAGCATACTTCTTGAGAATTGATTTCGCGAGTCCGAGGACCCTTCTGTCCGGGTCCGGTTTCATGTAGGTTGGAGCCTTCTGAGAAGTTGTCTGAATTGTCTTCCACCCGTAGCTTTCATCATACTTTTTGTTTGCTTAAATTTGGTTAGCATCTCTTTCACTTCCTTCTCTGTAGAACCTGAGCCTCTTGCGATTCTTCGGATTCGCGAGGAGTTCAATATGGCGGGGTCATTTCTCTCGGCTTTGGTCATAGATTGTATGATGTTTCTCCATCCCTTGATCTGATCCTCAAGACCTTCTAGGCCTTCACTTGGGATTGAGGATGAGAAGCCTGGGATCATTTCTAGGATCTTTCTTAGGGAACCCATCTTCTTGACCTGCTCGATCTGATAGTAGAAGTCATTGATCGTCATCTTGCCTGACGTTATTCTCTTCATCTTCTTCTCATCCGCCTCCACTTCCAGTTCTCGTGCCCTTTCCAGAAGAGCCTGAATGTCGCCTAGGCCCAGGAGCCTTCCAACAAAACGAGTCGGAGCGAAGACCTCTAGGTCGTCTACTCTCTCTCCTGTGCCAATAAAAATAATTTTCGCGCCTGTTGCCGCTGCCGCGGCAAGGGCACCTCCACCTTTGGCAGCCCCATCTAGTTTGGTTACAATGATACCCCCCAGTGGAACTGTCTCGTGAAAAGCCTGCGATTGCGAATAGGCGGCCTGCCCTATCGTTCCATCCAGAACAAGTATCGAGATATCGGGACGGATTTTTGACGAAATCTGCATCATTTCCTGCATGAGACCCTTCTCCTCCTTGTGTCTGCCCGCGGTATCGACGATGATGCAATTCTTTCCCACCTTTGTAAACTGGTCCACGCCCCGAACAGCGATTTCTACGGAATCCTTAGCTTCTTCATCTCCAAACAGTTCGACCTTGATGAGGTCACAAAGCATCTTCAACTGAGTTAATGCTCCAGGTCTGAAAGTGTCAGCGCAGACCACACCGACCTTGTAACCACGTTTGGTTAGATGCCTAGCGACCTTCGCAGTAACCGTAGTCTTTCCAGACCCTTGGATGCCTACCATCAGGATGATGTTTGTCTTGTTGAATGGCAGATCGAGCTTGTATTCGCTACCCATTAGAGAGGAAAGCTCATCATAGAGGATCTTGATGATGTGGTCCTTCCTAGGAAGACCTGGAGGAGGCTTTTCTTCTATAGCTCTCTTCTCAATCCTCGTTGAAAGATCGAAGACCATCTTTACGTTTACATCTGCTTGTAATAGTGTCCTCTGCAGCTCCTTGACGAAATCCTTGATAGCTTGCTCGTCGAGCGTCGGCGCTCCTAGGATCTTCCTTATCGCTGTTTGCAGTCCTTCTTTAAGACCCTCTAGCATCTGTTCACTTTCTCAGGATTCTGAAATTGTAGCTGTGTGAATTCCGCTGCATTCTTAAGGATTAGTGGAATCTCTAGGCGAATAGAACTCCGTGATTAACTTAGGTTAGTTATTCGAGAGGTCGGCTCTGAGAGTCAATTAAGAACTTATTCAAAATATTCATGAATTGTTGCATTGCAACAATATGCGGGGCATGGCCGCCAGGCAGTCTTTCAATCCTAGCATTTGGTAACTCTTCTCCCAATATGTCGATGATGTCATGGAGAAATTTGGACGAGCCTACCCCTTTGAATAGTAGAACAGGTTTTTTGAAAACCCTAACTCTCTGGATGTCGTCTGTATGTTGGAAGACTACATCGCCAGTTCGAAGAGATTGTCTGTGCCTAAGCCAGACCGGCCATTGGGGCAGAGTTCGAGGGTCTACATCAGCAGGAACAAAGCCTGCAAAATGTGTAAACCATTCTAGCTGAGCCTCTGTAATGTCACCGGGATCAAGCTGCTGTATCTTTCTCTGATCATCTAATAGATCTGGCGGCAGGGGCCCACGGCTTCGCAAAACCCACATTGCGGGGGGTTCGATAAGTGTCAGAGAACGAACCATCTCTGGGTTGTTAAGAGCGAAATTGAGAGTTATCTCGGCTCCATATGACCATGCCACAAAGTCGGCAATTGTAACTTTGAGTTCCTTCAAGGTGTTCGCCAGAGCACTTGTTTCAAAATCCACCGAATAGTCCTGGGGAAGTGGAGAATTTTCAAGACCTAATTCCACTGAGATTAGCTGTACCCGGATGACTCTCCTACTTCTTGACAGCTGCTCTGCATGCGGTACCCAGCTCAGCCAACCGGTTAGTCCTCCGGGGACCAGTACTATATTTTCTCCAATTCCAGTAACTTCTGATCTCATCAAAGGTGATTTTTTATCTACCATTACATGGTTCATTGAACTAGCGCTAAGGACTTAAACCTTCGAATATTCTGCAAGGAGTGGCTGACTTGAAAGTAGCTGTTTTGTATAGCGGCGGTAAGGACTCCACCATGAGTCTGTATCACGCCTTGAAAAGCGGTTGGGAGGTGGTGGCTCTGATTGCTGTGAAACCTAGGAGTATGGATGCCTACCTCTGGCATTATGCTACTGTAGAGTGGACGAAGCTGAGTTCAGAAGCGTTAGGCATTCCGCACATCTTGATTAAGTGTGAGGGTATTGGACCTGAAGAAGAAACTCGTGAATTGGATCAAGTGCTCTCAGGGATGGAAGTTGATGCGATTCTCATGGGTGGCATTGGGTTACAGAAGACACAGATTAGGGCTGTGAGGCAAGTGGCCGACAAATATGGAATCAAAGTCATTCTTCCACATGAAGGGTTGGATCATTATCAACTGGTCAGGGAGGCGGTTGAGAATGGATTCGACATTCGCATAACATCGGTTGCAGCGATGGGATTAGGACCAGAATGGCTAGGGAAAAGAATTGATTTGAAATCACTTGATCTGCTTAAGGAGATGAGTGAAGAATACGGCTTCCATATCGGTTTTGAAGGAGGACACGCTGAAACCTTTGTTGTTGATGGACCCATATTCAAAAGACGGGTCGAGTTTCTAGAAACCGAAAAGGTCTGGGATCCTAAGACTGAGAGTG
>JAHFOH010000273.1 GCA_023266955.1 Nitrososphaerota archaeon | reverse complement strand
GATCGCCCGCGATTTCGGTCGAAAACCTGTCCGTGCACTATGGTAACTTCAAGGCCGTCGATGACGTTTCGTTCGAGGTCCCTAAGGGAGAGGTCTTCGGCTTCGTTGGACCTAATGGAGCTGGAAAGACAACTATTATCAAGGTGCTGACAACTCTGCTTAGTCCAACCGCTGGAAGAGTCACAGTACTCGGTCATGATATCGTGTCTAGTGGGATGGATGTAAGGAGAAGGATAGCAGTAGTTCAACAGAAGTTAGTCTTCGAGCCTTTTCTTACAGTTGAGAGGGCTCTCAATCTGTATGGTATCTTGTGGAACATTCCCAATGATAAGAGAAAGAAGAAGGTTGATGAGGTTTTGGAGAGCTTTGATCTTATCGATAAGCGTAAGAGTCCTTTAACTGAACTCTCCATCGGGTTGCAGAGAAGGGTTCAGGTCGCTCAGGAGTTCCTGCACGATCCTGAGCTGATCTTCCTAGATGAACCCACTATTGGCCTTGATCCTCTTGCTAGGAGGCGAACCCTTGACCTAATAAAGGCAAGGGTAGGAGAAGGGTTGACAGTCTTCTATACTACTCACGTCCTAGAGGAGGTAGAGTATCTATGCGATATGGTTGCTGTTCTTGTAAAAGGAAAGATTGTAGCGCTCGACACACCGGGCAACCTCAAGAGAAAATATGGTTATCGCAAGACATTGGAGATTCACTTGGCAGATAGTTTAGCAGATCGTGTCCAAGAGTTTGCTGATGCACTTGCTCACTATGGTGATGGGTACAAGCCTAACGCAGACGTCAAGGTGGAGTCTGATTCAGGACTGATCACACTGGTTACTGAGAGACCCGACGATATCTTTCAAGAGATTACCTCGTTGGCATCAAGCTACGGGATTGGAATAAAGTCCCTCATAACGAAGGAGCCAAGTCTCGAAGAGTCGTTCATCGAGATCCTAAGGAGTAACGGAACATGAACAGGATCTTCAGGCTTGCCAGAAGGAATGCTGTGGCAACTACGCCACTCTCCACACTAATCATCACATTACTAATGCCGGTTCTTGCGCTCTTCACAGTGGGGACCTCTTTGTCAGGGTTGATCCCTCCGTTCATCGTATCGGGCAGGGAGATACCCTATCCGGCCTTTCTAGCCGCCGGTGTCGTCGCCCTAGCCGCAGTTCAATCAGCCCTTTTCAGCGGAAGTTCCCTCTGGATTGACCGCCGGAGTGGGATGTTAGAGCAGATTCTCGTTGGGCCATTCAACCGCGCGGACTACATATTGAGTAAGATCATCTCATCGGTTTCGTTAGGCATTGTAAGCGCAACGATCATCTTAATACTCGCCGCCCCTGTACTGTCATCCACTCCTATTACTGCATCAGGATTCTTGATTGGCTTGGGAGCGATACTCCTCGAGTTGTTCTTATTCGGAGCATTTGCAATGATAGTAGCCAGCCTAGTCAAGTCTGAAACCACGTTTTACTCCGTCCAGAATCTGCTTATTGTTGTTCTAATATTCATCAGTTCGATCTTCTATCCAGCTGAGAACGCACCTCAAATTGTTCAAGCTCTATTACTGATCAACCCCGTCACGTATGTTGTTGACATAGTGAGATTCGGTTTTTTCGAGCTAACCACCCCTCTGCTGATCTTCGAGGTTGGTGCATTGATCTCTGAGGTCTTCCTAATCTTTCTGGCAGCAGTGTACGTTTTCAAACGAGCAAAACTAGCGTAGGTGTGTATAGATTGGACAATCCAATAAGCGACTCCTGGGAAGGCGCCAAGGCATCACCAACGACTCGAACAGGTTTCGACCAACTGACGAGGGATGCCCAGCTTCAGGGCCACTGGCTGAGACGTTTAGTAGCACTAATTATCGACGGAATATTAGTGGGTGTGGCGCTAGCAATCATCTCCTTCGCACTGCTCGCTCCGTTCGCTCTAGGAGCTTTTGTCGCAGGAGTTAACTTTGGCTTGTTCTCTCCATTTGGCGCGTTCTTCAGCTTTCCGTTCCTTGGAGGAATTCTGTTCCTGCTTTACTTTGCTCTCTCCGAAGCCTCTTATGG
>JAHFOH010000272.1 GCA_023266955.1 Nitrososphaerota archaeon | reverse complement strand
CCGGGCAGTCAATCGCTCAATGGACTCGGAACCCCAAAAACTCTACTCCTATAGGCTACGAGTGTCCCTGGGAACGAAATTCAAGCTCTATTGCCACGCACGGCGAAAGACAGCGGAAGAGACTATCCAAGAGATGCTGACCGAGTTCCTCAAAGATAAAACGATTGACCCAGAGCAGTAAAGATGCTCTCGCGGATTCACCAGATCGACCTGTCGCTTTTGAGGGCTTAGCTGCTAGTAAACACTTTGCCACACTTCCCTTACTCCGCTGGACTTGACTTCCCATGTTGCTTCGCTCTAAGATTTCTCAACTCTAATTGTGGAGGGGTGGGAGACGTGACTAAGCAGCAATTCATCGAGAAGTTGGCCGCAAAAACGAAGTTGTCCAACAAGGCTGCTCGAGAGGTCGTAGATACCAGCATCGACCTCATCACCCAGAACGTGAAGCGGGGGGAGAAGGTAACTCTCACTGGCTTTGGTTCATTCGAATCGAGGCAGCAGAAAGCAACTCAGCGGATCAATCCACAGACAGGGAGCAAGATGAGCGTCCCTGCCAAGAAAGTACCTAAGTTCAGGGCCGGGAAGGGCTTCAAGGTAGCCTTAGCCAAGAAGAGATAGCGACAGAACAGAGCAAGCAGACAGCGGAAGCGCCCTAGTATGCTCATGGGGCGCTTCTCTTCTCCAGTCCAGTGTGAGGTTGAATCGGCCTGCCGCGTCCTACATTCCCCACCTATGGCTGGTTCGTTCTGAATTCCTCATAGCTTGCTGCTTGCCCGCCTTCACGACGATAACTAAGTAGCACTCATTACACTTGCCCCTGGAACGGGGACATGTTGGGCTGGTCGCCAGGACAGCACGAAGCTACCGATACTCCTCGAGCAGTTGCTCGACTTGTGTCTCTAGTAACTCCAACCGGAGCATGAAAAGAGCCCTCTCCTGATTTCCTTCACACTCATCTAAATAGCTCATGAAC
The DNA here is from genome assembly GCA_023266955.1 of Nitrososphaerota archaeon. Lineage (GTDB taxonomy): Archaea > Thermoproteota > Nitrososphaeria > Nitrososphaerales > JAHFOH01 > JAHFOH01. Next base: position 1,092 of record JAHFOH010000272.1, on the reverse strand, counting down.
TTGTCGAGGATCACTTTCTCACCAAGAGCTAAGCACATAGCGCCAAGCATGGTCGTGAATGTGGAGATGAGACCCGCCTTTCTCAGTGTTTCCACAGAGCAGCGGAGCTTTTTGTAATCCGGAAGGCCTTCTCCAAGCAGGTCAGTCAATGTGAAACGCTGCTCTCCCATAACAGCCTCACTTCTAGCAGTTCGTTCGCTTGCTAAAGAGGCCAGAAGATACCAGGAGGATGGAAGTTCTTCCTGAATGAGCATAAGGGACATGGTTGAACACATCCAAGCGCTATCCCCCTCGGCGCTTTCAGCTCAGGCTGTGCTGGATACTGAAAATACCATTAGGTAGCATTACATCAGCTGAAGTTACGGGTGATGGCTAGAAGGAGCAGCCAATGAACGGCAATCGTTTCTGTCCCTCATGCACAATGCCTCTGATGGATACACCCAGTGGGAAACGCTCTCAGAGCAATTACTGTCCACACTGCACCGATGCGAACGGCAACTTAAAACCAAAAGAAGAAGTACAGGCTGGCATCACAGGTTGGTTTAGGAGGTTGGCAGGGAGATATCACGCAAGAACAAGCAATGAGGCGGGCAGAGCACTTCATGAAGGCAATGCCCGCGTGGGCCGAAGATTAACAGTGCCTACACCCGTAACTCGCGCAATGGAATGATTTAGTCAGACAATGACAAGTGTGACCCCCACCACATTCGCGAGTACGCTAATCCGCCCAACACATCGAGGCTGTATAGCTGCTTTGAGGCCAAAGCTGGTCCTCAGAATGCCGGCTTTAGCTGAGATCGACATTAACACGGCAGAATATTTGTTGAAAGCCTATGTGGATCAACAGAAAGATCTACCCTTAGCACCCTGATCCAGGCAGAAACGATAATCCGAAAACGCGAAGTGTGAAGCACGTCCTCTACTTCTGAGGCAATCTGATCCAAGCCATATGAAATTCACGCTTTTGTCCTTGACAGTTCAGCAAGCACGTGCCAGATTGATAGTAATGCAAATACAACTTCAAGGGGGTACAATGCGTTCTCTGAGACTGTCATTGCCGATGCTGATCTTACTGCCCATCATTCTGGGTTT
>JAHFOH010000271.1 GCA_023266955.1 Nitrososphaerota archaeon | reverse complement strand
TGAAGGGCTATTCTTCACTGACGCTGTTAAAGAGGAACTGGTATCAAATCTGAAGTTGAAGATGGAACAGAGAAGCCTAGCCTTACCTCAGTTTCAGCCTCTAGTTGCTCAGATGAGTGAGCAACAGTACGAGTATCGGAATGTTAAGACAGCTCATGAAAGAGTGCATCTGCACTGCTATCATCCTCTAAATCATCATGACGTTCAATTATGGAGTCTAGCGTTAGCTTGCTGGGCTGCGAAGATGTAAACAACCTTCTAAATCAGGTCAGCCACTTCACAACTAAAGAGGCAGAGCGCAGAGACGATATAGTTCTCGATTACTTCGGCAAATCGGGCGTGATCCTGATAGTCCACGCAGTGTTAGAGGGATAGTCTCAAATGTGATCGACGGTGCTCCGGCTGTTCTCGATGTGGGTGCAGGAATTGGCACTTTTTCATTGAAGGGGACGAGGAATCGCAGGGAGAATCTCTTACAGAAGAAGCCGCTCAGAAAGAGCTCGATGTGCTCTTTTGGTTAAAAAGGCGAAGTTTTATTGTGAGATAGCGAAACCATATATAGGAACGTAATCCGGAAGCTGCATGTGAATTACTATATTAGGAAACGATCTGTTCTGTTACCTAAGGCCAGGGAAATAAAACGCCTCCCGAAAAGAAAGCTCGAAGAACTCTCAGCATTGAGGCCGTGAAGATGAAGTATGAGGAACAACTAATGCGCTTCCGTAATGTGAGTGGTGTCGGCATCGGGGAGAAGGATGGAAAGCGGGTGATCAAGGTCTTTGTTACGCACAAGATTCCGGAGTCTGACCTGCTACCGCAGGACATCGTTCCAAAGACGTTGGAGGGATACGAGACTGATGTCGAAGAGATCGGGGTAGTGACTGCGCAAGACCTGGCATCGACCAAAAAGGAGGAAGCAACATGAACCAAGAAGAAAGCAAAATTATGTTGACAGCGAAGGCTGTAGGAACTGCACAGAAGGCATTCAGTGCCAGTGTTGAAACATTCTTGGAGAAGCCGAGAGCAAACGTGGTTGGCATGGGAGTTGGAGTCAAATGGAAGAACGGTGAACCTACTGGCCAGCCAGCCTTAGTCGTGCTCGTGAGCCAAAAACTGGAGAAAGATCAGCTGAGTCCGGCCGATTTCGTGCCTCCAAAATTGGCTGATATGCAAACCGATGTACTCGCCGTAGGCTATCCTTTTGCCGGAGGAGGCGAGTCACTGGCAGGCGCCTCCCAAACGCTTGCTAAGCGTGCCCGCCCGGCGAAGGGCGGTTATAGCGTTGGGCACAAGGATATTACAGCAGGCACCATCGCCACTTGCGTTTACGACATCTTGCTAGGTGGAACTGTCAGTCCACCCACACATGGGATTGGCATCCCACCTAAATACTACATTCTCAGTAACAACCATGTCCTCGCAAACAGCAATGCCGCTAACCTCGGTGATGCTGTTCTTCAGCCTGGGCCCTACGACGGCGGCACTGACCCAGCTGATCGCATTGCCAACTTGAGTCGATTCATTCCCATCACCTTTGACCCACCAGTGCCTAGGTCGTCGCACCGGAACTTAGTAGATGCGGCTATTGCCGAGGGGCAGTTCCATGATCTGGATCGGGAAATCTATTGGATTGATCGTGTTCGAGGTTGGCGGCCTCGGGGCGGCGTGACAGTAGGAACACTTGTGCAAAAGACCGGCCGCACTACGAACTACACGATCGGCAGAATCACTGCAGTCAACGCAACCGTAGATGTCGGCTACGGCGGCGGAAGGGTTGCGCGGTTTACAGACCAAATAGTAACCACCAACATATCTGCCGGTGGAGATTCCGGTTCAATGGTGACCACTCTGGATAACATCGCGGTGGGGCTGCTGTTCGCAGGCTCCTCTATTGCCACCATCGTCAACCAAATTGAAAACGTTCGCTCGCTCCTGCGTGTAGAGGTAGCAGAAGCGATACTGTAAGCCTCTTCGCACAACGAGTCAACTGGAGGCCCTGAGGAATGATCTGTAATGACCTGTCGAGTATCTTCCTTACTGTTGACAGCTTACGTCCATCAGCCATGA
>JAHFOH010000093.1:4663-5943 GCA_023266955.1 Nitrososphaerota archaeon | reverse complement strand
TCAAAAATTATCGCTAAGGATCATAAGATTCTTGTAAAGTCCCCCCTTATCCTGGTCTTTAGTCAGGATTCGCTAGAAGTGAGCTTGTTCAAGAACGGAAGGATGTTGATCAAGAACGTGTTGGATGAAGAGCAGGCCGCGAAGATAAGTGCAGAAATTCTCAAGTCATTGGCTCAGCTGTAGCCTTAAATACGCTATCTCAGAGAAAATCAGCCCACGATGAAAAAGTTGGATAAATCTAGTTCAGCCATTACCAGGGCACAAGCAATTCTCGTAATCGTCGTCATACTAGTGGCTGGGGGAGCTGCTGCATACTTCGCCACTCTTCCGGGGCCTACTACCACTAGCACGACAGCTGCGACGACGACAACAACTCCGGCCACCACTACGACGACCGCTCCAACCACCACAACAACCACCGCACCTCCGCTGAAGGACACTCTCGTGATCGGCACCACCGACTCGTCCGAATGTGCATGTTTCGAGCCAGCCAAGGCTTACGACTACTTCGGACTTAATGTGGCGATTGAAAACCTAGGGGCGGGATTAGTACAATTTAGTCCAGGGACGGAGGCAAGTCCTCCACTACTTAAGCCGGCTCTCGCAACGAGCTGGCAAATCAGCGGTGATGGTCTGACATACACCTTCACGCTCAGGTCTGGGGTAAGATATGATGACGGCACTCCGTTCGATTCAAGCGCCGTGAAATATCACTTCGACAGAGCTATCGGACTCGCAGACCCTGACGGCGCATGGGTCGCTCTGGGTTTGCTTGACATTTTAGACAGTGTGGACGCACCGAATCCGACTACAGTGGTTTTCCATCTTAAGACAGCTTGGGCTCCATTCCTTAGCTGGATGGCATTCCAGGTAAGTTATCCTGTCAATCCTAATAGGGCGCCGAAAGATTCAATCGTCACTTTCGTACCAGGGGACCCTGTTAAGAGCAATCCGAACGGATTAGGTCCCTACAAGCTTACAGAATGGACGAGATCTGGAAATGTGGAACAAGAAATGAAACTGGAAGCTAACCCCAATTTCTGGAATTACCCCAATTACCCTGTGACTAGACGGATCATAATCAAATTCTTCACAGATCCAACTGCCCTTGCGGCTGCAATAAGATCTGGCGACGTAGATATTGCATATAGACAGTTCACAACTTCAGACATACAGAGCCTGCAAACCGTAAGTGGGCTGAAGGTATTGCCGAGCCCAGGAGCCTTCATACAGTACTTGGTGATCAATCAACACGTCAAGCCATTCGATGATGTTCGAGT
>JAHFOH010000093.1:0-4653 GCA_023266955.1 Nitrososphaerota archaeon | reverse complement strand
TCTCGTCAAGACAGTCTTTCTTAGCACTGCTTCGGAGCTCTATTCTCAAATACCAATAGGGATGATTACGCACAAGGATGTATTCAAGACGAAGTATGGAGACGCCAACTATGCACTAGCTAAACAGCTTCTCGCCCAACTGGGATACAACGAGACAAACAGATTAGTCGTCGACCTATGGTACGAATCATCCGGTCACTATCCACAGAGTCCAGACCAGGCACAGGTGCTAAAATCAGACCTCGAGAAGAGTGGCGTCATACAGGTGAATCTACACGGAACAGATTGGGGTACTTACCGTGTCAACAGGAGGCAGGCTACGATGCCTGTTTTCTTTATGGGTTGGTATCCCGACTTTATAGACCCCTACGACTATACGTACCCATTCTTTGAGGCCTCTGCTAGTTCCTGGCTGAACTATGGTTATAACAGCTCGAAGATGCAAACCCTGTTGAATCAAGCACTAACGGCAACTAGCCAAGAACAAGTGCTCTCGTTGTATGGACAGATACAGGACCTACAGGCGGAGGAAGTGCCGATTATACCTCTGTACCAAGGCGGAGTTAATTGTTGCGGTGCAGTCGCAAAAGCTGGTGTTGGCGGAATATTCCTCGATGTCACACTAATCTTCAGAATCTACACAATATTCGCGAGCGCGTAACGTGAAGGGTAAGCCATAATTCGGCCCCCTCCCCTACCTATTTTTTAGTTGAGCCTCAAATCATACATCGTCGCTAGGCTAGCCCTAACTGTACCTATGCTTCTCATCCTAGTGACCGTCGTATTCGTTATAGTAAGAATCCTTCCCGGAGATCCTGTTCTTCTCCACTTCGGCAAGCAGATAACCCCAGAAGCTGCTGAACAGGTTAAACATGCCTTAGGACTAGATGTCCCATTGTACGTCCAGTACACGAATTACCTCTCCGACCTCATTCGAGGTCAGCTTGGCACATCCTTCTCCAATTACGAGCCTGTGTCCCGCCAGATTTTCTCTGCATTTCCAGCTACCATCGAACTCACAATCTACTCTATGTTAGTGGCGATTGTGATAGGCATAACATTTGGAGTTAGGGCATCAAGGAAATATGGCTCGGCCGAAGACACGGGCTTCAGGACGTATGCTATAGTGTCCTACGCAATACCGGTATTCTTCCTTGGCCTAATAATGCAGGCAACATTTGCTGTGGGTTTGCACATCCTTCCCGCAACAGGCAGAGTCTCAGCTGGAAACATCCCACAAGGAGCCGATTTTATGGGTGTCCATATTCAGACTGGCCTCTATACTATTGATTCGCTGCTCGCCGGAAATCTCAATCAGTTTATTGACGCGCTGAAACATTTGATACTTCCCTCGCTTACGCTCGGAATTGCACTTTCAGGTGTCTTCGTCAGAATCACAAGGAGTAACATGCTTGACATTCTCAATCAAGACTTCGTTACGGCAGCTAAAGCAAGAGGGCTGAAGGAGAGGACCATCCTCTACTCATATGGCTTAAGAAATGCGCTTCTTCCTGTGCTGACGGTCACTGGATTACAGTTCGCGGCTCTTCTTGGCGGTGCGATCTTAACAGAGACCACATTCGCATGGGGAGGACTAGGAACCTACCTCTTCAGGACCATACAGGCTTACGATTATACCGCTATCCAGGGTGCTGTGGTGTTCTTTGGCATCTTAGTTGCATTCGTCAGCCTTGTCGTTGACGCGCTATACGCGTACCTAGACCCTAGAATAAAGTATTGAGGTAATTAGATGAAGAAGACTTCGACTGTCGCGGGTATCCTCAAACCAAGAATCTTCTGGTTCTTTAACCTGCCCAGGCTAGGAACAGGTGGAAAGATGGTTACTCTAGGTATTGGAATTGTCGTATTTATGATCGCAATGACGACCCTAGCTCCTTTCATTGCGCCTCACAACCCTGGACAAATTAACATAGGGCCTATAGCATCACCGCCAAATACACAATTCCCTATGGGAACCAACCACTTAGGACAGGACATATTCAGTAGGATAATCTCCGGAGGTGCTATAATGATGCAAGTTGCCATCCTGTCAGTTATCATTTGCATAACAGTGGGCGTTCCTCTAGGGCTTGCTGCCGGTTATACCAGAGGCATCGGTGACAGAGTTGCTTCCCTTGCTATGGATAGCCTATACGCATTCCCGGGGCTAGTCCTTGCTATAGCCATAGCGTCGGTGCTTGGGACAGGAGTTGTCAACCTTGCGATATCCATTGCCGTAGTGTACATCCCTTCATACTTTAGGGTAGTGCGGAGCCAAGTCTTATCCTTGAAAGAGCTTCCATTTGTGGAGGCAGTCAAGGCAGCAGGTGGTAGCATAGCAAACATACTTTTCAAACAGATACTCCCAAATGTTGTACCTTCAATTGCCGCAATAGCCTCGATCAACGTTGCCGATGCTGTCCTCACAGAGGCCGGCCTTACGTATCTGGGCTTGGGGCCGAATGTATCACTACCAGACTGGGGCTGGGACATTTTCTACGGCAAGAATCTGTTCTTTTCTGGTGCGTGGTGGGCATGGACTTTTCCAGGCTTAATGATAGTCGTGTTGGCAGCAGGATTCACCTTCATAGGTGAAGGACTAAGCGAGATTTGGAGCCCTAAGCTTCAGGAACAAGGCTAGCATAGATGCTTTTGCAGGTCCAGAATCTTAGCATTAGCTACTTTACGCGAAGGGGCGAAGCCAAAGCCGTAAAGAACTTCAGCATCGAAATCGAAGAGGGCTCAACAGTTGGCATTGTTGGAGAGTCAGGGAGCGGAAAGTCGACGCTCGGTCTGGCAATTATGGGTATAGTGCCTCCCCCGGGAAGGATTGTTAGCGGCAAGATTCTATTTGATGGTGAAGACCTGCTGATGATGGAGAAAGAGCCTCTTAGGCGAATTAGAGGAAGAAGAATATCTATGATATTCCAAGACCCAATGACTTCACTTAATCCTGTGAAGAATATTCGTGATCATTTCTCCGAAATGCTCAGGGTTCACGAACCCAACGTGTCGAAGGATGAGGGTGAGAACCGAGTCGCAACGCTGCTCGAAGAGCTTGGCATATCTAAAGAGCGCTCAAGAGACTACCCTCACCAATTCAGTGGAGGGATGAGACAGAGAGTGATGATAGGCCTGGCTCTAATCTTGAATCCGGGGTTGGTAATTGCGGACGAACCCACTACCTCATTGGACGTGATCGTCGAAGCTCAGATCTTGGAGCTCCTGAAGAGCCTAAAAAGGACGCACAACCTTACACTGATCCTGATTACTCATAATGTCGGCCTAATCGCCGAAATGACGGACAGAGTCTCTGTGATGTATGCGGGTCAGCTGATGGAGCTCTCGCCTACTGAGAAATTGTTCGAGAGGCCACTCAACCCGTACACACAGGCTCTGCTACAATCCGTTCCACACGTCATGGCTTCAGGACAAGCTTTAACTTGGATTCCTGGATTTCCCCCCAACCTACTCTCACCTCCACCGGGTTGTCCATTTCACCCACGATGCCCCTACGCGTTTGATAAGTGCAAAAATGTAGAGCTTCAATATACCAAGGTTGAGGAGGAGAGGACAGTAGCCTGCCATCTCTATGGCTAAGAGGCATCGATGAGAGATTTCCTCGTCGTACGAAATCTGAAAAAGTTCTTTCCGGTTCAAAAAGGCTTCCTACAGACATTTCTGACACGGCGCCTAGACTACGTTAAGGCTGTAGACAACGTCGACTTCTTCGTCAAAAAGGGCGAGATATTTGGCTTAGTTGGAGAAAGTGGGAGCGGTAAAACAACTACCGGCAGACTCCTTGTTAGACTTCTGGAACCAACTGAGGGAGTCGTTGAGTTTGACGGAGTCAATATCTACGAGCTTAATGGCGGTGAACTGAGAAAACTCAGGCGAAGGGCGCAGATTATCTTCCAAGATCCAACGGCATCGCTGAATCCTCGCACAAAAATCGGCGATGCCATCAGCCTTCCCTTAACGATTCACGGAGACCACACACACGATGAGAGGAAGGAGATAGTCTATCAGATTTTAGATAAGACAGGACTGTCTCCCCCTGAGGAGTTCTACGAAAGATATCCCCACCAACTCAGCGGTGGGCAGAAGCAAAGGGCAGTCATAGCTAGGGCACTAATCCTGAACCCGGAGTTTGTCGTCGCTGATGAGCCGGTCGCGATGGTCGACGTTTCCGTCAGGGCCCAAATTCTAGAGCTAATGCTCGATCTCAAGAGAGAATACGACTTGACATATGTCTTCATCACGCATGATCTTGCTGTCGCGAGGTATCTATGCGATAGGATAGCCATAATGTACCTAGGGAAGATCATGGAGTTGGGATCGAAGGAGCAAATTTTCCGGAACCCCCAGCACCCCTATACTCAGGCTCTCCTGTCGGCCATTCCCATTCCAGACCCCAAGGCCAAACGGGAGAAGATGATTCCGAAGGGCGAGATACCGAGCGCTATTTCTCCACCTTCAGGCTGCAGATTTCATCCACGCTGCCCGTATGCCATGCCCATTTGCTCAGGCGACATTCCTAGGTATGTTGAAACTGAACCAGGTCACTATGTTGCATGCGTCCTCTATTATCCTGAGCTATCTCAATCTCTTCCTGCTTTTCCAAAGATTGCTTCATAGCTTGTGAAGTAATGT
>JAHFOH010000270.1 GCA_023266955.1 Nitrososphaerota archaeon | reverse complement strand
AAGTAAATCTCAGCACCAAGTAATTTTCCTTATCCTTCACGGCACCGTCTTCTAAGACGCTTATCAATCACTTGTGAAAATATTCAATCATTTCTTACAGTCGGCTGTGCCACTCTAAGGTTGCGCCGTACTGTTACGCTGAGCCCAGCTAGTAGGACGACCAATATTGCTAGAACGATTACTCCGACGGGTAGGCTGGGCGTGAAGCCATAGTCTGTGCCGTAAATCGCCCCTCCGAATACAAAGATCCAGTAGGTGAGCGAGCCATAGATGACTGCTTTTACTGTGAAGGGTGAAGGTATGCAAGAAAAACCAGGATCTACCACGCATATTGGCGATGCGTCTGTTGTTATCTCGAGCGGGATGATCGGCACAAAAATAAGAATCATCAGCCCTAGCAAGACGAAAGACCAAATTCTTCGTTGAGTAAGCAACTACAGCTTGCTATCTCTTCTGGGGCCCTTCAAATATGATTAACGTTGTAAACTTGGACCCGAATTTCTGATTAAAGGTATTCCCCGGGTGCCCGGGGGTAGGATTAGCACCTGCGGGTCAAAAGCCTGAATCATCTAGCTCGCTCGCCGTAGGCAGATACCCAAAATAGTTGAGGATGGGCCGAAAGGGGTCCAGATCCATTATGGGTTCGAATCCAAGGACAATCAGTATGGGCAGGCTATCCATAGACCTTGCTTCTGTGCCTGATTCTCAGCACCAGGACGTCTTCGTCTACCAAGGTGTAGATGACGCGGTAATCACCGACCCGAAGTTTGAAGAGCCCCGCGAACTCCCCATGGAGAGCTTCGCCGCCCCGAGGATTGGCTCCAATAACGGTCCTTATCTCGCGGAGTATTCTCTCGGCGTTCTTCGGATCTATTTGCTTGAGGTCATGGCGGACAGAAGACTTGTAGAGGACCTTACCGGCCAAGTTTGACCAGTTCTTTCTCTGATATTACTCGGTCGTTCTTGTCGTTCAGCCTGTGCAGAGCGATAAGGTAGTCTTCGTACTCCTCAAGGTACTCTCTAAGGGCCTTCGTGACAATGTAGGTCTTTGGACGGTCGAGCGACTTGGCCAGTTCGTCGAGTCGCTTGGCTATGTCCACCGGTAGCCTAACGGATACTGCTTCGCTCATTGACGTAAGACATGAATGACGTGTATTTAAGAGTGTACACTCTTGCTTGCGGCGAGCTTCAGGTAGGTGGGTCGGAAGGGATTCGAGCCCTTGTCGTTCAAGTGCCCGGTTTCCAACAGAGCTCGAATCTGACTCGAAACCGTCAGGGAAGCTTGATACAGGCCAATTTCAAAGGCGCCGGGGGTGGGATTTGAACCCACGAGACCCCGAAGGGTCACGGGCTAACCTAAAGAGGACTCAAGGCCTACGCTTCGATGGTATCGGATCCGCGCGTTCGTCCACTCCGCCACCCCGGCAGTTGATTCGTCATCTTCTTTCGCCTTTTATGGCTTCTCAGATTGCAAGATGCAAGGTTACACCCGCACCAGAAGGATCGATAGCTTTTCTGTCTCGGAGATTAGCTTCAAGGCTTAAATAAAAAACTCAAGCGAGGCAGGCGTCATGAGTGATCCGGAGCTCCAGAGAATCTTAAGAAAAAAGATGCAGGAGCTATCGGGGAGGAAACTACAACCGACAATTCCCAGCGGACCAGTAGAATTGACATCCTACAATTTTGATCAATACATAAACGGGGACAGACCTCTCGTAGTGGACTTCTGGGCTGAGTGGTGCGCCCCATGCAGAATAATGGATCCGATATTCGAGAGATTAGCAATGAAGCACGTAGATCGAATAGTATTCGGAAAACTCAATGTGGATATGAACAGCGAAATTGCAGCAAGGTATAATGTGCTTTCCATACCTTCATACATTGTGTTCGTCAATGGAGCTCCTATGGACATGTTAGTTGGCGCTGTCGGCGAAACTGGTCTGGAAAAACTAATCGCAAGATACGTTGGTCAGTAGCTAGATTCTCTCGAACAGCGCAGCCATTCCTTGTCCTACACCTACACACAATGTAACTAACCCGTAATGGTAATTCTTCCTCCGCATCTCGTGGATCAGTGTGGTAACGAGTCTAGC
>JAHFOH010000092.1 GCA_023266955.1 Nitrososphaerota archaeon | reverse complement strand
TCGTCGATGACTTCATGACCTGTATGGAACCTTTTGCCGAATACTGCGCGCTCGCTTGCTCTCTCCGTCAAGAATCGGGACGTTAGCAGCGGTTCCCGGTACTACTAAAGACTTGCTATTGCCAATACCCAATCGGTACCTGAAAATTCAGTACTTTGGATAACTTTTCCGACTAGATGATGATTTTGCGGAATTTTCCCTAGGCGTCGTCATAGGCCAAATGCGGCTGCAGAGCGTAAATATGGTCTGGAATATCTTCCTGCAGATCCTCAAATTTCTTTAGTGACGACATGAACATTCTTGTTGTCTCGTAATCTTTTCTCCTCATCAAGAGCTTACGTAAGTTAAACAACCTCACGAATCGATAACTCAAGAGGAGCCCAGACCAGTCTATTAGCTCAGTCTCCTTTGAAGAAGCTGCTTTAATCAGCTTTATTCCAGTGAGAAACAAAAGGTCGGCGAGGCTAATGGTTTCCTTAACGATTTTGCCCTGATTGAGTCGTTTGGCAATAAATTCCGGACTATTCTCAGCCAGATCCTTCTCTGAGATGACCCCCCTTTCCAATCCTAGAATGACACAGCTGTTTACGGAGTTAGTCTGTAGATCTTCCATAAGGTCTTGAGCGTCATCGTATACGAGACTCGACTTGAATACAAAACCATTTCCCACTCTGAAAAGCTGTAGCGCGTGGTAAAGATCTTGGTCAATCCCGCCGAGACTGCTCTCTAAGAGACACAAATCAACATCTACCCAAACGTCTCCTATGCTCTTTTCGCTGATCGCTTTGAGGTATTCGCCTATTTTGGGGAGGACACGTCTGCCTGACTTGTGAAGCAAAGACTCAATCTGACCCCGGACCAGTCTTTTTACATCTGAAGTGTAGAGTCCGAACGTCCTAGAGTTTTCGTCTACCACATCCATGACTACTTCCGCTGTCCAGCGGGCGATTTGAAACGCCGAGTTCTCGGCCAACGAAAGTCTAGAATAATGTGGGGCACCTTCCTCAATATTGAATTCCTTCTCGGTCATCACTCTCTCGTAGGTATGAAGCGATTGAATCGCCCTTTCAATGGTCTGAATCTCGTCATTGAGGTTGTCAAGGAGTTTTGCGCTCGTTCCTAAGGATGTTTTGCCAACAATTGCGGATGTGATTCCATCACCATTACATACCCTATCGAGAACGGGGAGACTACTTATAGTCGCCATGTATGAAGCGTATTTCCAGTGCTTCTCCCCAAGGAAGTTGTTGAGTGTAAGGGCTTCGTAACTCATGGATCCTAAGGCTGAATCCAAGCCATCCAGCTTTTGGCGATAAAGAATCATAGCGTTCTTGAGCTGCGCCTTAGTTTTGCCGATTTTCAGTGAGGGATATCGATTGCCAAGCAGCAGCCACAGGAAAGCTGCCACCCTGTGAGTCCAAGTTACATCTTGGTTCCTAGTTAGTAAGAGGGACATCTTATCTCACTTCATTAAGAAGAATATGTCTTCAGGAGTCTTGACGTCGACAATGTCTTCCACCCTCTTCCTTAGTTCCTCATCTCTAGTCACGAGGATGGCTTTGAGTAGGATAGCGGTTACAACGTGAACAGCTTCAAAGAAGTCGATTCTCTTTCTGACTTTCAGTTCCGCCGACTGCTTAGCGATCTCCTTATCGACCGGTACTGAGACGACTATCTCTTCTATGAGTGAGCCAATATTATCGCCTTTGGCATATTCACCTTTTTCATAGAAAACAAGTTTTGCTTCAGCTAGAGTTAAAGCAGATGAGAGACCCTTAATTCTTCCCGATTGAATCTCCCTGAGTAGGGATTCTGACGCTTTGAACAGCTCACCTTCCTCCCTGGCGACGTTTAGGAAGATGTCCGTTCCTAGGAGTACCAGCATCATCTTCACTTCTTGTTTTCAAGCTCGCCCCTCCTTCGCGTTTGTTTCAGGATGTCTAAGCTGGTCATGGATCCCGGCCAAACATCCTTGGCGATCCCTGTAAGCTGTCCTACCGGATCCTCGACCTTGGGTTTGATGAGAATGCCGTCAACACGAGGTATGAGCTTGATCTTAGACTGCGGGGTGAGTCGATATTGATCTCTAAGCTCTTTAGGGATTGTTATCTCTCCCTTTTCTCGTACCTCGGTCTCTGTTTCCGACGTCTGGAGTCCGACTCCGTATTGCTAGTGTAAATTCTGAGTTATTAAGCTTTTTTCCGAATTCTAAACCCGTAGTTAGAAGGAAAAGCGTCTCGTAGCTCAGTATTTCTTTACTGCTTGAGATGGTTAGGCAGAAACGAATCCCTTAACGAGTTGGTTGGCCTGTTCAGTCGCACAGAGACGTAAGCTATTGTCGCCTGAGAATTCTGTTTCTTCCCTTTTTGGTGAGGATGAGATAACCCAGACTTCTCCCGTTCCGAGATCTTTCACCAACCATTATCAGTCCCGTATCCTCCAGTTGTTGCACGTCACTCCAAAGTGTGAAGGGGTCAACTTGGAGCCGTTCGGCGGTGGTCTCAGCGTCGAGCACCCCACCTCCTTCTGCCAAAGTGTACAATAGTCTCATAATCCGATCCTTTTTCCTCGGTTCCTGCTCGACGCCAGCCGCCCGTTTCAACATGAGAGAATCATCAGCCCATGCATATATCCGTTTCTGATAGTAACGCAGTCAATCCTCGGCCCTGCACGGAAGAAGCACATAGTGATCTTCAAGGATTGGATGACGGGTCCTCTGGCTCTAAGAAGCGGGAAAACATGTGCTTCTGCGCCGCTTTACTGTGGGTGCAAATGGAGCCAGTAGGGGGGTTTGACTGCTACCTCCTAAGAAAGAAGCTCAATGCCATGCTAATGATGTCACCCCACACGATCATTAGTATGAAGCCCGCTGTGAAGAAGAGGAGAAGGGGTATGCCTGGCGTCACCCAAATATCCTGCCCAGAAGCGAATTCCTCATCTTTCAGCAAAGAAATCGAGAAAACTTTCCTCCCATTCAATTCCTTCTCTAGGCGGAACATGAACTTCTCAGGATCCGCTTCTCGTATTCGATAGCCCAGAAAGCAGACGAGCGTCTTTTTCCAAAGGGGCTCTGCTTCAAATCCCTCAAACAATTTACCTCCAGAAGCTAGTCTTGTGATATTCCAGAGCGCATAAGCCAAAGGGAGGAAAACTGTTAGGATTACACCGTTCGTCAGAACTGTGAGGGATGCAAACGGGTGTATGGAGGATGGACCGGAATAGGCGGGGAGGATAAGCGAGACTGCGATAAGGGCCTTTGCGTCGGCTCCCCCAAAAAAACCCAGCTTGTAGAAGGCCAGGGCAGCTGCTGTTGTAATGCCTATGGAGAATATCACGGTGGCCAAGTCCACGCCGTGCCCGAGGAATGCTACTTCGTAAACTTGGAGAGAGACTCCTACTATAGATGACAGAATCCATACCCGGTCATATACCTCGCGGCTCTTCCAATCGTAGTATGAGCCATACAGGAGAGTTGCAAGCACTAGTATCAGGCGCGCGAACTCCATAGAATTGGTCGCCAAATTCGCAAAGGCAGCTATGTAAGCTTAGGGTTCAGACCGCTATCGACGAAAAGATCGGTGCAAGAAGCTATCAATCCGCGCTTCAGACCATAGCAGATACATCTGGTCCGCTCGTTTTTGAGCCGTTATCGTGCCTTCCCAGCAAGGTTTATATATATCGTATTTTGATGGTATCGGCAATGGAACAACTAATCCGTAGATCAAGGCTGGAGAGGTATCGAGACATCCTTCGCGTGACAGCAAACTTCGGACCGATTCGGCAAACACACATCATGTACAAGGCAAACCTGACCTGGGAAGGCCTTAAGCAAGATCTGGCGAAGCTCAAAGGTACAGGAATGCTTCAGGAAGCGAATAGTGAAGACGGGATATTCTTCACGATTACGCCATCTGGACTCGAGGTTCTTTCACACTTCAGCACGATTGAAAGCAACCTGGATCTCGGGGCTCCAATTCAACCGTTTTCCATCCAGACCAATAGTCAGCCTTTCGCTTACTAGCGATACTCAGCCAGCCAAGAAATAATGGGGCTCAGGCATATAGTGACGAATAGCATGGCCACAACTAAGACGAGCGACAATCATAACCTGGTGTCACCTCAATTTCATCGAAGGGTAGGAGTCACTGCAGCCCAGGTCTTTGATCAAGTCACCGTAACCAATAGGGAGTTGGAGACAGACGACATGCGGAGGAGAGCTACAATTATGAGTGGAGGCGACAAGTTTGGTGTGCAGGAATTGAAGGAAGCTATATCATGTATGCGATGTGGAGAACCATGGGAGGCTCTTGGAGTCTTTGAAGCTCTAACAGATGAAGGTGATATGACGATGGATGGGGCGAAGAGATTCCTAGCTGGCGTGAACTGTCCTAATTGTGAGACCGAACGGTTCCTTTTCCGCTGAGGCTTGCCTTCTTCTGTGTTTACTACAGGCTGGACAATCTGAACTGTACAAGATTCGATGATGCGTAGAGCAGTGCTCTATTCCTTAACTCCGCAAGGCTATTAACAATATCGAGACAAAAAACGGCCTAATTTTGTTAAGAAAGGGTCCAGTTGGCCAGGAGAAGCGTTTCTGATGAATCAGGTTAAAGATCAAGCGAAAGCTACTAGGACCGAGGGGGACTTAGTTAGCGCTCTAAAGGATATGCAGGAGGAATTCCTGCAGATAGATGAACTAGCGTCAACGGAGAATAATTACGCAAAGGAGCTATCGGACCTATTGAAGCATGTGATGTTCGTTCTGAAAACGTCTGTGCCAATTTCGTCAGATGTTTTTGCGATTCCAGTGAAAAATGCGGCGCTGACTTCAGAAGGCGATGTCCTAGTTATCCACAGCGACGGACTCATCAGCTCAAGGCCGCTCGACGACTTTGATTCTGAGACGGCTGTCAAAATCATTGCCGACGGCCTACCGAAATTGCGGGCTACCGCCATAGGCTTCAGGAAGAAAATAGGTGCCAGGGTGGTTCTACTCGAGGAGGTTATTCCAGAACTCCGGAGGCTCGTAAGAGCTCTTCGAGAAGGGAAGGCCGAAAAGTCTGAGGGTGCTCTTGAGGACATAGTCAAATCCGCCATTAGTAGTCCACGTCCGTCAGAAGTCGTTGAAGAAATCCGAAAAACTGCCCCTGAAAAGTCTGTAACTGAGGCTCCAGTCAGCGAGCGGGAGGCGACTGCCGCACCATCCCCGCCGGCTTCGACACCAGCAACAAATCCTGCCCAACCGCGTGAGAAGGTTCGATTAACGTGGCAAAGCAACGAGTGACGAAGGCTTATTGTTGCAGCATTTCGCAGGAGCTAGCGTATTGATCCACCCGCTGATGACAGGTGTTGCTACATTCCAGACGCTCAGTGAACTCGTACGCTTAATGGATGAAGAAATTCATATCTGCCAGGAACTGATTGACGATTCCGGCGACAAACTGGGCAAGCTGTTACGTTTGGGAGATATTCGCTCAATGAATCCCGCGAACTCAGCCGCTTCCAAGAACTCGCGTGAACCAGGCTGGACCCCATTCCGAGAGCTGGTTATCTACAGGGGGTCCTCTCCAAAAGCCCAGAGCGAACTATATTTTGCAGCTATGGGGCAACTTAAGGTTAAACTTGCTAGGCTCGAGAAATTGAAGGGAACTATTGGCAAACTCAGCGAATTTCAGTCCCCCTCCAAGGTAAGCTATTTAGTGTACTTCGGGGAGGGTGTTCCAGAAAGAGTTCTGCTGCGTCAGAAGGATGAGGTTCCAAAATTTGTTTTTGAAAATGCATTTCTGGTCCAATAACTCTCTTGGAAGAGAGTAGGAAAAACGCCTACCCAGATCTCAAAATAAGCATTGCCGCTTAACATTATGTCCATGTCTGCGCTTGGTCAGGAGGAGAATCGTAACGGAGCATCCGTTCCGATATCTAGGCGTTAGGGCTGAACTCCAAGTAGGCTTTCACAAAGTAC
>JAHFOH010000012.1 GCA_023266955.1 Nitrososphaerota archaeon | reverse complement strand
GATCAGGGATGTGAAGTTCATGTCACCATCGGAACTCGAGGAGACTATAGAGTTCATTCTGGAAGGGTCGGCGTAAAGATATGGGAGCAATTGGCGGATAAGATCCTACAAACGCAGTCGCTTAAGAGAAGAGTAATGATCATTGGTGAAACTGATTCCGGCAAATCAACCCTAGCCACATACCTGCTGAACAGAGCTGTCACTCTGGGTTTGAAAGTTGCCGTCATCGATGGCGACGTTGGACAGAGTGATCTTTGCCCACCCGGAAGTGTCGGCTCCGTACTGGTCGATAAGCACACCTTCGACCTGCGTGACTTGAAGGCAGACTACCTTGGTTTTGTTGGAGCAACTTCACCTGGAGGGGTAAGCTGGTTGGTTGTGAATCAAATTGCCGACGTTCTCAGACTAATAGAAACAAAGTCACCTGACCTGTATCTAATCAACACTGACGGCTACGTCGCGGAAGAGGGCGTGGATTACAAGGTTAGGATGATTGAACAATTGGAACCAGATTTAGTTCTCTGCATAAGCGAAGAGGGTTCATTATACACTGAGATCAAAAGAAGAGCTGCGGGCTATGAGATAGCTAGAGCAGATCCGCCTGAGGAGATTCCGAAAACTCCGACTGAGAGACTACATCGACGTCTCAGCCAGTACAGAAGATTCCTCAGAGATGGAAGGGTGACAATCCGTGACCTGAGACTTCTCAAACTACGATTCATGAATAATATTTATTCTTATGACGCGAGTTCGCACGCATCGCTCTCTTGGAGAGCTGCGCCGTACATAGGGAAGAGTCCTGGCGGTGACGAGCTGCTTGTTTCCACCGAAAGTTCATATGCTGTTCAACTCTTTGAACGGATGACGGTTATTCCTAGGCATACCTTGGGAGGGATGTTTGTTGGTCTAGGATCGAAATCTTCTGTCAAGGGATTCGGTCTAGTCGAACGAGTCGTTCATGATCTGCGGCTGAGCATACTGACGAGTTTGAGAGAATTTGACACTGTGTACCCTAGTCTGATCAGGCTATCTTCTAGCATTAGTGATGAAATCATAGTCCCGGTTATCTCCTCCTAGCTTAGAAGAGGTCGCCAGTTACTATCGACTTGATATTCCATCAGCATAGGTTGGATAGAAGGGCGGAAATCACACGCTTCTTCTCCTGATGACGAGATAGGAAGTAGCGACTACACCAAGTATTACGCCTATTATTAGACCGATATTCACGTAGTTGTAGGAATAATTCGCATGCATACTCATTGGTGAATTTACGATCACCGAAATTCGACTCGCACTCTGCGGAACTGTTCCAGTCCATCCAGCGAAGGCGTAGAAGAAGAATGAGGGTGTCGCCGTGAGAGATACGTTTGCACCGGGAGGAACAAAGACAGTCTTGGATGCACCTTCTGGAATAGTTCCTGAATGGGAATCAAAAGCATAGGACACAGACCCTAGGGTCGTTGCACTAATAATCAGACTAGGGTAGAAGATGACACTCTGTGTAATGGGGCTCTTCATGATGATCGATATGGAAGAGCTTTGCCCGCTATATGATCCATCTCCTGATCCCTTCCAACCTTCAAATTCCCAACCCGAATTAACAGATACGGATAGCTGCACGGATGCACCTGCGTCATACCAATCACTAGAAGGAGAAACTGATCCGCCTTCAGACGGCTCTGAGTCGATAAACAAGTGATATTGATGATGATAGTTAAAGACACTCGTAACTGATGATGAGACAGTTGCACTTGTCGGTTGATTACTTTGCCATCTTTCAGTAGTCGTGCTGCCTCCTAGGGGGTTGTCTATGACCCGATTTGACCCCTCATCCAGCCAGTACGCCATAGGTGTGGTCGTTAGAACAATTGTGTTTGATCTGCCAAATTGTGTTCCGCTTAAGGCGGGCGCCTGAGGTGCACCTCCTCCGGATACGGAGTAACTTAGAGTCAGGGAGTACTGATGGTAATAGGTGAGAGCAAGGTTCGAAGGCAATGAAACGACTCCAATAGAGGGAGAAGTGGATTGCCAGCGCTCTGATGATGTGGAGCCTAGCAATGGGTTTGTGATGGAATATGGTGCCCCACTATCGACCCATACCTCTTGTGGTGTTGCAGCCAACCCTTGAGTGAAGACCACGCCTAGCGTTGTGCTCGATAATATAGGACCGGGAGGAGTCCCGGCTCCAACCGTAGAATAGCTTGCCCTTATCAAATACTGATGATAGTACACGGGCGCAACTGTAGATGCTGATGATATCGTTCCTGTTGATGAAGAGCTGAACCATCTTTCCTTCGGTGTCGATCCATCTAACGGGTTTGGGTAGAAGTACATTGACCCTGCGTCTACCCAGACAGCTGACCCACCTACCGTCGATGTTTGAGCCCCGTATCGCGTGTATTTTATCGTCGGGCTAGAGTATCCCTCTCCTCCTCGCATAACATCGTAATTGAACATTGTTATGTATTGGTGATAGTAAAGGAAGTTTATAGTCGCGGGTGATGTGGCAGTTCCTTGCGTCTGCTGGTTTGTTTGCCATCTTCCGCGCGACGACGAACCTGGTAGAGAATCAGTTATAGACCATGCTCCCCCGGAATCAGCCCAAACCGAGGTATTAGCAGGTACTGAAGTTAAGGCTGCGAATTGAGAATATGTTATGATAGGGGGAGAGTACCCTGCGCCTCCTCCAACTACATGATAATTGAACTGTATGTAGAATTGGTGATAGAAGAGAAAGTCCATTGTTTGTGATGAAGTTGCAGTTCCACTCGTTGACTGATTGGTCTGCCACCTTTCACTTGAGGATGTGCCAACAAGTTGAACCGGAACACTCCACCGACTGCCACTATCGACATAGTATGTTGTTGGTGAAGGAGTCAACGTAGCCGTACGCTGTATTCTGTCCGATACATAGGTGAACGTAGGAGCAGAGTATCCTGAACCTCCTCCTTGAACAGAGTAGCTGAGGGTTAGAGCGACCGTATTCACTGTGATGCTAACGCTTGCAATGAAAGTCGCCCAACCAGCGGTAGAACCATACTCTCCCGCAACCCAAATTTGAGAAGGGTCAGACGGATCGAGACTAGCACCAAAATAGTCGCCGTATCTGCCACGCGTCTCTGGACCTAACCCTTGCTTTAGGATTCGAGGTTGCTCCCAAGTGCCAGATAAATCCCCTATTGATTGACCAGTCACCATCAGCCCTGGATACGTGGTTGAGGATGAGTAACCGAAGATGACGGCTAGGTTGCCTTGGTTATCTATGCGCAAAGCTGGGTAGAAGTAGTACTCTCCTACCGCGCCAACATCAAAATCTTGTTTAACGGAATTTGATGATGTATCTATCTCTATCAGGCGGAAACAGGAGCGCAACAGAAGGTCTCCCAGAGGCACACAGCCATCATTGAAAGAAAGCCAGAGTTTGCCTTTATTCCAGATAGCATCCTGTACTCGAGCATCTCCTGTGTCAACTGTAGAGTTGGTTGCAGGCTGAGTTGCATTGGGTGGAGCTTTGGTTGGCGATATAGGTAGATTATACACTTGAACATTTACAGACGCTGGAGGTACTCCAGTGACAGAGAAGAGTTGAAGTATGCTTTGAGACTCCGAGCCAACACTAACCATGAATTGGGTCGTAGTTGCACTAAGAGAGTGGACTGGGTGGACTGAGAACAGGGTCGTATCGGGTCCATGCACAACATAATTAACAGCTGAACCAAGGAGCATCTCACTCTTATTCAGAATCCAGTACTGGACACCAACAAAGTTGCTGGTTCTGGCACATGGAGAGGTGTAATCGTTTGCAGATATGGCGAACTTATCATCACTTACTCCTATTATTGGCTGGTCCGGGCAGTTGCCAGCCGCGGCTACAAAATTGTAAAAATACCAGTTACCTGTGGGATCATTCGTAGTAGAGACAGCCACTTTGACGCTGCTTGTGTTGACGTCTAGCACCGAAGCAAACCATCTTCCGCTTCCAATATCAAACAATAATTTTGGATCGCCAATATGGTCGGAGCCAGTGTTGAAGAAAGAGCTAAGGCTGAAGATTTTGACTGAAGTACCTTGTTTCGTCCAGACGGCGCCTAGAACATTGACCATCTCCATGATGTAGTTCTGCCCGGCTGCGACCTGAACATCAGGGGGAACAACGTAGTTATTGTACGGTCCATTGGAGCCGTAGTGGATTCCCTCGAATCCTGAGATTGTGTTTACTATCTGTGCGACCTCAGCTTGAGGGTATAAGTGGTTTCGAAATTGTTTTGATGTCGACGACCCAACCTGTTTTTTTGCTTCCGCATAGCTTGAAGCATTGAGAACCAAGAGAGGAGTATCAACTTGGTTTGGTGACGACACAGGCGACAGAGTGCTTAGGTTAGACTCACCTACAGGAGAAGCCACTTCGGCGCTGAATTTCGTGTTTGCGCCATGCTGTTCAGAACCTGATACCCCATCACTTCGCCAATGAAGGTGTTCACCCCAACTAGGAGAGAGCAAAGTGGAGGAAGTAGACGACGGAAGAGCAGGAACGCTCATTACGATTAGAGATAGCAGCATGACGGCAGGGACAAAGAACCCACACAATTCGAAGGTTTGTAGAGGTCTACCAGATATTAGACTTATTCAGTTAGCATTCAAAAAGAAGATTCTGATGATACTAGAGGATACGAGGCAGGTTTCGATCGCTTAATGCAAATATACGCTCGCGGCCGAATATTTGGAGACTTTCTTGCCCGGTGACGTTTCAAAAAAGGTGGTCGAAATTAATGATCGCAAATTCATCATTGGGGTTCTCAAAGTTTCTAACGGATGTTTCCTAGTTGTGTCTGAAGGTTCGGAGTTGAGGCTAGGCTCCCTCTCTATGTCGATTAAGACTGGGGACATGACCAGTTCCTCCGTATTGATTCCGAGTAAGTTTGGTGGTTTTTTAGACACTATGTTCTCCGAAATTGTCGCAAGCGTCGTCAAGGGCATTTCTGTTGCGTCGCTCTTCATCTCCAAGGAAATGGATGCTCAATCAATCAAAACACTGTTAGCAGAGGTCCGAAGTCTCTTGTAGGATTCATGGAGATGAGAAGAGGCATAACGATATCCGCGGACGCGAACAAAGCTTTCGAGACTGCGAAAAATAGGTCTGATCATTCAGCATGATTCTATCGGATAAGCAGATTCGCAAGTACGTCAAAGAGGGAAGATTGGTCATAAAACCCTTCAGCAAGAAGCAGATCGGTCCGAGCGGAGTTGACTTCAGAGTTGGAGATCAATATGTGCGATTGCTACCCGGCTCTCGCTATAGGTCTAAAACCTACAATAAAGTAGAGAAGGTCTCTATCCTCGCCAACGACAGAGTCTTACTCAGCACCTTAGAGAGAGTGGAGATGCCGAATGATTTGGTCGGGCTTGTAAACCTAAGGAGCTCGTATGCAAGGCTCGGTCTAACTATCGCACCGACCGTAATTGACGCTGGATTCAAGGGGAAGCTCACTTTCATCGTTGTAGGCTCCAGTTTCCCTGTGGAATTGGAGGTCGGTGACAGATTTTGGCACATTGTGTTCATCAAGTCCTCCCCTTCTCATCGAGCCTATTCGGGTAAGTATCAAGAAGCAAAAGGGATCCAAGAGTATGTTCCTGACTAAACTGACTTGCGACATTCGTCATTCAGACGGTGCGTTTCACCTAGAATTCGAAAGCTAGTACTGATGTACGTCGGAGTGGCGTGCTTTCCTGTGAGCTTTTTGCCTCTTGCTCCTGCGTTGCTTCCTCGTCTTCATAATCAGGTACACCGGCATCCCGGACATATCTCGGGTATTTTAATGGCTTGAAGTTCCTTTACTTTGAAGCTGATCTGAAAGACTGATATGCTACTAGTCCAAAACCGATTAAGACTAATAATTCGCTTGTGGAAAATGTGAGCTATCGTTCTGGGGCGCGTAGGGTACATCGCAGCACGAGGGACTACCTTGAGTACCTCGATGAAAAATTAGGGTTCTCAAAGGGAACGCTATACAACCTTTGCATGGCGGCCGTTAAGTCAAAAGAGGTGACCAAGGGCGAGGTAACGGTGACGTATCGAGGGCTGACTGAAGGTGAAAGACGCTTAACCCACGGATTTGTTCAAGTTAGCAAAGGGGTATTTCTAATCGAGTTCAAGATTAAGAAAGCTGAAAAAATGGTGGACCGAGTGGTTCAAGTTCACCTAGACTTGCTACAAGTTTGACATGCCGCACCTAATCGGAGCACCACAAAAAGCCTTTTTACCCCCACCTTAACGGGTAGGACCGATTTGGAGCAGACCACGACTGAGGAAAAATCCAAAGATCGGAGCGGTTGGAATACAGTATACATAGGAAGGCAAAAGCCTGTCATGAATTATGTACTTGCCACCCTCACCTGCCTTAACAACTCTCCCAACGTCATCCTGAAGGCCCGAGGCGCAGCGATAAGCCTAGCAGTTGACGTTGCTCAGATAACCATGCACAGGTTCGTCCAAGGCGTGAAAGTTTCGAACGTAAAGATCGATACGGAGCAAATGCAGTCGGAGGAAGGGGGCACCAGAAACGTTTCAACCATCGAAATCGAGTTGACAACGGCCGGCGAGCCAGAAGCTCAAGCGTAACAACACCAAGCCTATAACTCCCTTAATTTCCAACACGTGTAGCGCATCGTTCGAGTAGATTTGCTGTCTAAACCGAAATCTTCGTCATGAAACCTTCTTTCCCGAAGAATGATTCAGCAGCTGCTTCTACTCGTTCCCGGAATTCAGCAGGAGTATACACCCGCAGTATATCTACAAAGCCAGTTATTGCACTGACCAAAGGTAACTCGTTAACAGAAATCGTTTGATACCTCCTTCCTTCAGCACCTTTTGTCATCAATGCTAATGTTTCTAGTGATTCACGTGCGGATGTGAAGGGCACGGAAGGAGTAGTTGGAACATCTATGAGAATTTGATTTGCATCAACCCCAGCCTCATCAGCAATCTGGCTGGCTATTTGATCCCTGATGCCCTTTTGGCTAAATATCCTCTCGATAAGCCGGTCTTTTCTATGAACGGTCTTTTCGAAAACACACTTCCAAAGTTTTCTATTTGCATAACCAACCGCTAATTTCTTGGCCTCCTCTAACTGTCGGTTTTTTCTTGGGTCGAGACTAAGAAGCTGAAACAAAACAACTTCATCAGTCAGCGATAGATAATGATTAAGATCCGAGGTATCTGTTATGTGAAGAAAATCATCCGCCAAGCCCATTGCTCGGACAAGCATTATTTCAGCCGCTCTAACAGTTCTGTGAAAGTAAACTGCTTTGAACATCTCATATCTGGAGATGATGAAAGCCTCAAACGCATAGAGGGCAGCGGAGTCCAGTGCAAGTTTATCATTCATTACCTCGTAAGAATTGATGATTCTGTGAACATCAATCCTACCATATTCGACCCCTGTAAAGTATGAGTCACGTAAAAGATAATCCATGATGTCAACGCTCAACCCCCCTCCTACCGTTTCGCTCATGAATTGGGGTTTCCCGCTCGGTCGACCGAGAGCCAACTCGATTATGTCATTTGAACCATAGCCAGCTGATGAAAGCACGTCCTTAAGCTCGGTCTCCTTGAGGACCCTTTCAGTCATTTGTTCATGAGTGATACCCCTCTTCTCCGACATCACTTCTTCGAAAAGATGGGAGAATGCACCATGACCTACATCATGGAGAAGCGCAGCGAGACGCATTTGCTGGATATCATCTTCAGTCATTGCAGTCTTCGACATCAGAGAAAGGCCTGAAAGACCAGCCAAATGCATCGCTCCCACTGAGTGCTCAAACCTTGAATGCTGTGCGCCCGGATAAGTGAGATGTGCTCCTGCAAGCTGCCTTATCCTACGGAGCCGTTGAAAAACCCCGGTATCGATGACAGTCCTCTCAACTTCGCTAGCATAGATGTATCCGTGGATTGGGTCACGGAACTCAGCCGAGGGGGTGGTGAAATTCACGCAGGCGTTGAGAACTGCGTGCAGCTATTAAGCCTGCTGATAAAATTAGCGAATGAGTAGATGTTTCATAAGGAGCTTCTCTACCGCTTCCCTAACATCCTTATGCACCTCGTCGATATCTCTGTCACCATCGATAATCTTCCAACTCTCAGACCTTGCTAGTCGAAGGTAAATTGACCTTACGTCTGACAAGAACTTTAGGTCCCTCTCATGCAAATCCCTTCTAGCCGACTTTCTGGCTAGGGATATTTCTGGACGGATATCTAGGAGAATCGTGAAATCTGGCTGTGGTAGACCCCTTTCGAGACTCCTTAACCAGAAAAGGGGAAGGTTTCTTGCTCCACCGAAAGCGTAGTTTGAAGCACTATACCGATTCACGATCAAAAGCTTGCCTGAGTTTATTGCATCCTCTATTTCCGCAGCTCTTTCCCACCGGTTGGCTGCGAAAAGCATGTGTCTGACTCTTGGCTGATCCCTCCTTTCACCCGCTAATGCGAGCCGAATCTCTTTTCCCACTGGCGTTGAATAGTCCGGAAATGAAAGTTGTTCTATCGTTATGCCTCGGTCCTTTAAACTGGTGACGAGAGCCTGAACTTGACTCTTCTTACCGGACTGGTCTATGCCTTCAAAGCAAACGAAAAGGCCGCGACGCGTAGCGGGCAAACCGTAGCCGACGGATTTTCAATCCTCCTCTTATATACTGATAGCCCAAATGCGACGAAAAAACTCAGGATTCTAATGGCTCTCCAATAGCGAAAATTGGCTGACCTACGCAAAGTAGCAGACGATTGGCTAACGAGTAAAATAAGACAGATCTAGTCAGCGAAATACTTTCCAACCTAAGCCTAGCGGCAGCAGAATTGAACGTTACAGGCTCTATTACAATATGGCGAAGGTGTTCGTAAGTATTATGTATGGCTTCAACTTCTTGAGGAGGAAGAGAATGGCCGGGGGAGGGACGATCTAATTTGGCTGAGTTCGAGGCTCCCTTCAAGAGGACGCTCCATTTGCCAGACCTTCTTCCAGAGCCGGACGTAGAAAAACTCCTCTTCCCAGGCGGAGTAGTCTGCGAAGTTCATCCTCAATCTGGGGCAGAGCTAGCCAACAGGGTGGAGCTTCTTACCCAAGAAGACTCTTCTACGCAGGTAGGCGTCATGAGACAGCTCTTTGTCGGATACGCCTCCCATCCCGTCATTCTCGACATTGCTAGAAGAAGCAACTATGTGGTTGAAGTCCGGACGGTCGATTGGATCAAGAGGCATCCAGCAGAGAACTATTTGAAGGACCTTTTAGTAGTGAAGAGAGCTTCCGATAAAGGCTCACCAAAAGTGGAAAGCAAGGTCATAGCTCCCACCATTTGGCTGGAGAAGCTGCGTTTGTCCCCGGGAGACAAGGTCATAGTTTCCAATCCGTTAGACGATTTCCTAATACCCTCACCTGTAAACAGCTAGCGCGAAAGGATACGGAACGTCTAGAATTGGAGAGAGTAAACTAACAGCGTGAGTGAATCAAATAAAAAATGTGGGAGGTTTACTCTTCGCCCATGCCAGGACCGCCTTCGCCCGGTCCCCCTCTAGGCGGCCCAGGCGGACCCCTCATCTTTCCAGAGGCAATCACATCGTCGATCCTCAGGAGCATGCACGCTGCTTCGGTTGCTGATTTGATTATCTGCTCCTTGACCGCAAGAGGCTCGAAGACGTTCTTTTCGTAGATGTCAGTCACCCCTCCGTCGAGAACACTGATGCCGTACCAGACCTTCCCCTGACTATGCTTAGCTCTGAGCTCGACCTGAGTGTCAATTGGATCGAGACCAGCGTTTTCAGCCAAAATTAACGGGATTGTCTCGATCGACTCAGCGAATTTCTGGACCGCGAGTTGCTCTCTTCCCGATAGCTTGCTCGACCACTCTCTCAGCTCGTGGGCTACATGGGCTTCTGGGGCACCTCCTCCAGCGACGACAGCAGGTTTCTCCAAGACATCCTTTACCACCATGAGCGCATCATGAAGAGATCTTTCAGCCTCATCGACGATCCTCTGGGATCCTCCTCTGACAAGTATGGTCACGGCCTTCGGATTCTTGCACCCTTCGACAAAGACCCACTTGTCCTCCTCGATCTTCCTCTCCTCAACCAACGCTGCCTCGCCTAGATCCCTCACTGTAAGGTCTTCCAGATTGGAGCTAATCCTCCCACCAGTCGCCTTTGCGAGCTTGGTCACATCACTCTCTTTCACACGTCTTATGGTGAGGATTCCAGCCTTGGATAGGTAGTGCTGAGCGATGTCGTCGATTCCCTTCTGACAGAAGAGAACATTGGCTCCTACGGACTGGACTTTCTCTACCATGTTCTTGAGAAGATGACTCTCCTCGTCGAGGAACTGCTTCATCTGAGTCGGGTCGGTGATTCTAATCTCTGCGCTGAACTCGGTCTTCTCGATTTCGAGAGGGGAATTGACTAGAGCGATCTTCGCGTTCTCGATTCTCTTCGGCATGCCAGCGTGGACAACTTCTTTATCGATGACTATGCCTCGAACCAGTTTGGTGTCTTTTAAGGAGCCTCCGGGCTTCTTCTCCACCTTCACATTGTCGATGTCAACTTTGAACGTTCCATCAGTCCTCTCAGCCACCTGCACAAGAGCATCGACGACAAGATGGGCAAGATCCTCCGCTTCGTCGGAGACCAGCTTCGTGAGCATACTGGTTCGAGCGATCTTTGTAAGCCAGTCCTTGTCATCAGGCTTCACCTTGATTGCAATTCTTTCAAGGACCTTCAGAGCCTGCTCAGCAGCGGTTCTGTATCCGTCCACGATAATTGTCGGATGAACATCTTTTTCGATCAGCTCCTCAGCCTTCTCCAAGAGGGATCCGGCCAAGACCACTGAGGATGTAGTTCCATCACCCACTTCGTTGTCAGTGGTCTTCGAGACCTCCACCATCATCTTAGCCGCTGGATGCTGAACATCAATCTCTTTCAGAATTGTGGCGCCATCATTCGTGATTGTAACATCGCCAAGGGTATCCACCAACATCTTATCCATTCCACGAGGACCCAGAGAACTCTTCAACACCTCCGCGATGATCTTGGCGGCGAGGATGTTGTTTCTCTGCGCATCCCTACCGCGCGTCTGCGAAGAACCCTCTTTCAGGATCAGCACAGGCTGACCCGTTTGAGTTATAGCGGGAACAGCAGTTGTTGACATTTCTATTCACCAGATTCTCCTAGAGTTCAATAGCAGAAATCAGTACTATTTTTAACTTTTACTCGGAGGCTGAAGCAAGAAGCTAGGGATCTGAGCGAAACAGCACTATCACACAGGGTCCTCAGCGAGTCAGTGTGAAGACCATTAGCAGAAGCCGATTCCCTCCCTTTCCAATGCCCTAACGCAAAGTATTTGCAAAAGCATACCTTAACGTGATTGACTCAAAGATGAACCCGGCGGGAGGATTGCGTATCAGAGATCCTGCACCTGACTTCAAACTTCCCGGTGTCGATGGAAACAGCTATTCTCTTGCTGATTTCAGCGACAAGAAGATGTTAGTCATCATGTTTACCTGTAACCACTGTCCGTATGTGCAGGCGTACGAGGAGCGTCTTGTAGCGATTCAGCAGGACTACAGAGATAGGGGAGTGGCATTAGTTGCGATAAATTCGAATGATGATCAGAGGATTCCAGAGGACAGTTTCGAAAACATGATTGAGCGGGCGAAAGTCAAGGAATACAATTTTCCTTACCTTAGAGACAAGGACCAAACAGTTGTAACAGCTTACGGTGCACGAGTTACTCCTGAAGTATACGTCTTCGACTCTGAAAGAAGACTGAGATACCATGGAAGGGTCGATGACAGTCGAGACCCGCAAAAAGTGATGAAACACGACCTACGGAATGCAATTGAGGCGCTCCTCAGAGGAGAAGCAGTGCCAGTAGCTGAAACGGCTGCTTTCGGCTGCACCGTAAAGTGGCATTCGTAGGTTAACGGTTCTGATAGGTGGCTCTCATGGGTTGAACGCCGAAACAAAAATTTGAAAACGAACATGAAAAGGGAGCCATTTACTGTCAGAATAGCTACTTTCAGGGTAGTGGGTTCACTACCCGTCTGGGTCTCGTATGAGCAAGGATTCTTCAAAGCGCATGGTTTGGATGTGAAGCTGGTTGAATTCTCAGGAGGCTCCTTGTCTATGCACACACTAATCAACGGTCAAGTCGACTTTGCAGGCGGTCTCCCTCAGTTCGTGTTTGCTCTAGCTGGCAGTCAGAATATCTACCTGAAGCTCGTACACGTCACCGCCAATAATGTCCCTGGGAACCTGCAGCTGATAGTTCGTAAGGATGTCCAGGCGAATTCAATCGAGGATCTCAGAGGCAAGAGTATAGGAGTCCACGAGACCAGCAAGGATTGCTTGAACTGCCTTTCGTTTCTCGTGCGGCTTTCCGAAATCGGATTTGCGCCGCAACAGGACTTTCGAATTGTAAAAGTGCCTGACGTGGTTATGGGAGATGCTCTGTCGGCCGGAATCATCGATGCAGCTGCGATGATTCAGCCCTATGCTAGTTCCGCGGTAAAGAGCGGTACTGGATATCCATTGATGGACGAGAGGCTAGGGGAGTTGGGCGACCCCTCAACCAAACTATTCGGCGTTCCAACTGGAGGCTCAGGGCTGGACACGAAGGTGCCGGCTTGGCTCGCCACCTGCGCTTACTGGACGACGGAGAAGTACCTAAATCAGAATCCTGAGATTGTCCATAACGTCGCCCGTGCATTAGCGGATTCGAGTAATTGGCTGATGGATCCGGCAAATCGTGAGGTAGCGGTCGAAACCTTGGTCAGATGGGCTGCACCTGCTCTCGAAGCTGGTGAAGATTCGGGCGCAGACTCTAAAGCATCGGCCGATGCCTCCTTCAATACGTTCTTCTGGAAGGCCTATCCCGACGGATACATAGATTGGAAAGCCCTTCAACATCAATCAGAGGTTATGACTCAGTATGGGGTATTAGCGAAGCCAATCGACGCAACGAAGCTGGTCTCAATGCCATGGTTTACGCCTGAATAGTGATGCTCCTGCATCGGCTTGAGACCAAGAAGATGGAATCAGGCTCTAAACCGATGTTTTATATCCAAACATATACCTGCAATCGCCCGGTTTGCTTCTTGCCCGTGGAGACCTGCCACCGCTCTCTGGTCCCATAATACGACTCGTGAAACTTGCGCTATCTGGCTTAGGCAAGGGCGACGCGGTTGATCCACGCTTTAGACGGATATTGTGGCAGCTCATAGGGGGAACGAGAGGGGGTCCTAATAGGGCAAGAATCATCCGACTCCTTTCAGACAAGCCGTGCAATGCCAACCAGTTATCCAAAGAGCTTGCTCTAGACTACAAGACGGTCCAACATCATGTAAAGGCGCTGGTTCAGAATGGATTGATCGTTCCTTCGAAGGAAGATGCGTATGCCGCTATGTACTTTCTGACTTCTATAATGCAAGATAATCTTAACATCTTCAATGAAATACTGGCTAAAATTGGGCAAAAGTAGATATTCAAAATTCGTGCCACAGTAGAGGATTGGTCTCCCCGGCAGTCTGGGCCAGCGCCGTGGTGGCATTCATAAACATTGGTCTCCTTCTAGCTCTTCTCTACACTTACACCCAGAATTATCGTGCCCTAAAATCCTATTTCACCGTAGGACTCATTATATTTGCTCTTCTCTTCATAGGCTTGAATCTGGCTATAGTAGGTTTGTGGTTCTTCCTCTTCAGTAACCCGACGATTGCGGAACTTTTTGTAGATCAGGCGATGACGTACCTTCTCTTAATCAATCTCGCACAACTAATCGGATTGGCGACATTAGTCAGAATCACCTACAAGTAGTAGGATACCGGACCGGGTAAACTGAGTAAACAACCTTTGCAAGGTTGTGTTCATAGTGTGTAGATTATGGTGAAATCTGGGGGAATTACTATATACAGCAATCTTTAGAGCATCAGCCAGCAAGGTGAATAGATGGCAGACCATCTGGACTCACCATTCGTAGCCTTAAACGGAAAAGTCGATATTACCGATCTGTATGTCTTCCACCCTCCACCTACTGGGACTCAAGACTTAACGAAAACAGTTCTTGTATTGAACGTTAACCCATTCACGGTAGCAGGCATCAAACCAACCTTCTCAAGGGATGCCCTCTACCAGTTTAAGATTGATACCAACGGAGACGCAAAGGCAGATATTGTCTACACGGTTGATTTTAGAGTCAAGCCATTCCCAAATGGCACCCAACTCACTTTCGTCAGCAGGGGTAGCTCATTGATAGGTGTCGGGGCGACTGGATCTCCATTTAACTTGAATGGAGGCGGTAAGGCCTTCGCAGGCCTCCGTGATGACCCATTCTTCTTCGATCTGCTAGCTTTTCTAGGTCTCCATGCCTTTGGGGCGCCCGAGGCCGCGGATACTTTTGCCAAATTCAACGTATCTTCGATTGTCCTTGAAGTACCGACATCGGATCTAGGCACAAGCGTGGGAGTCTGGGCAACTGTTAGTATGCCTGATGGAAGCGGGCGTACCTTCCAGGTCGATCGCATGGGTAGACCTGCTATCAATACAGTCTTCATGCCCAAAGAAAAGAAGAACCTCTTTAACTCAAGCAGCCCCGTCCACGACCAAGCCAATTTTCTAGGGAACGTCACAGGTGTTCTTCAGGCGCTTGACTCACGAACAACGGCAGCCGAAGCCGAAGGCTTAGCCAAGGTTCTCCTACCAGACACACTGACTGCCGATCTTTCAAAACCCACTGCTTTCGTAAACCCAAATCCTCCACCTCTCCTAAACGGTCGCAACTTGGCAGATGATGTAATCGATGTTTCATTGCAAGTAATCACAGGGCTCCTCTTTAATCGTACCCCCGCCATCAAAGGTGACGGAGTAAACTCAAATGACAAACCTTTCCTTAACACGTTTCCGTACCTTGCGGAGCCTTGGTGATGGAGGAAATGATAATTGAATAAAATTAGCCGTAGAGAAGCACTGAAAGCGTTCGGTCTAGTTGCCGGTGCCCCAGTACTAACCCGACTGAACCTATCTGATAAGCTCCTTCGGAATACCGAGTCGTCATTTCAGTTCGTAGCCGTCGGTCCTTTACCCGCCCCGCCTCTCCCTGCATACGCCTCTCTAGTACTTCGTGGCTATGGCTCGCACGGGGATAAAGCCTCAGGTCTGATAACAGGGGTAGTGGCATCAGGCTATCCACCTACTGAAGGTGCCCCACTATTCCCCCGCTCCAGCTTCGTCGCTAGCGTAAACAAAGTGGAGCTTGGCAAAACCATGGAGGTTAAGGGGAGAATAGATGATGCAGCTGACAGAGCTAGCTTCAGAGAGCCACGCACCTTTGACCTCAGCATCGACAGAGAAGCGGCCAATGTACTCCTCAACTTGCGAGGGACAACTTTCAGACTCAGCCTAACTGAGTTCAGAGCCAGCTAGTAGATCATTAAACCTGAACGAGTACCGGACAATGGGCTTCAGCATAGGGAGGGTGTAGTGTAGAGAATTGCTGCTTCCTTTGCTTGCATTACTGCTAGGACTGAAGCATAGCTATGACCCAGACCATCTCGTCGCAGTATCTAATCTGCTCACTAGAACGAATTCTTTGAAGAATACTACAAAGATGAGCGCAAGCTGGGCTGTGGGACATATGCTCACTGCAACTGTCGTTACCATTATCCTCTACTACTTCAGAGAGTCCTTTCTGTCAGCTCTTCTAGGCCGGTTTGAATCAGCAGTAGCGATTATGCTGATAGCGCTGGGAGCCTTCTCATTCAAGGATATTGGCGTGTTTCATAGGCATAGGCATGCGCACGGTGGCGAAGATCATGTTCATCCGCACGTCCACCTTCGCGGAGCTAGGGAGGAGCACTATCATAAGCACATGTTCGGGATTGGAATCGTCCATGGCTTGGCCAGCAATGATGAGCTGCTTGTCCTGTTCACCGTGTCCTTAGCGGTAACTAGCCTGTTTGGAATTCTCGTTGGGGTAGCGACGTTTAGCATCGGAGTGGTGTTAGGCATGATTTTGTACGGCATAATTCTAAACTATCCTATAACGAGGTTTGGAAGCGATAAAGTAAGAAGATTCGTCAATGTAGGAGCAGGAACGTTAAGTGTCGCATATGGCATTGCGCTGCTGCTAGGGTCGGTATAATCTCAACGCAAAAAACTGGACTTTAACGGAATCTGAGTCAACTACTATATAGCCGCAGTCCCCACTACCGAGTAGTTCTGGAGGGACGCGGCAAAACCCGTTTCGTACTACTCCTTTTTATTCCATCTTCGTCCTCCGATAAACGCCTCATTTGCAGCGATTGAAGCAGGTGTACAAGGGGCGTCCCACTCGCTACCTTGGGATTACGCTATCGATATTGGTGATTATCCTAGTATCGGCAGTAACTCCTTGGTCAGTGCAAGTAGCAAGCTTCACGTTGAACGCAAATGCTGTGACTCAAGAAATCCTGGAGAATGGCGATTTTCGTGACGGAGTAACATTCTGGAACATCACAAGACACGGATCAGCAACCTACAGTTTAGTTCAATCCGAAGATTCCGCCTTACAAATGGAAGCAGCGGGCACACCGGAATCAAACATCACACTGGTCCACGTACCAAACCCTTCAGCGAAGATTGTCCCTGAGTTAGCAATGAGGATTAGACTCAGACATTTAGGAACACTAACTTCAGGAAACTCTTTCATAGCAATTATCACATTCATCACATGGAATAACGTACTCAGAGTGCCGACGAGAATATTCATTGGGAATTTCCCAAGGGAGGTAGACGCGGTACCCCGTTCAGGCGTAATACTCTCGCGGACAATCCCAAGCGGCGAATGGAGCGACATAAGACTCCAGTTTTCCAGAATCCTTCCTGATGTCGTAAGTTACCTTCAAAGCTACACCGTTTACAAGGGGGCTTCAGTTAGAGACGATTTCAGAGTTGTTGGTCTCGCAGCATCAGTGTTCAACGGTATATTCATAGTGGACTCTCTTGGCTTATCGATGATCAGTTCAGCAAAACTCTTAATCAATCTAAGCTCCAACAGCCTAATCCCCATGAACCTGCTCCTCAAATCAGTCTCAGTGAATGGAACAAATTCGTTCTTCGTAATCTCGCGTCAGGCCCTCGTGCCGTTCACAACCTTCGAAGTAGTTTCAGAGATCTTGAGACCGGTTTCCAAGGGAGACACTTACGTCATCTTGCTGTCCTTTGAGACAGGACAGGTGGTGCAGATCACTCGCATAGTTGACTCAGCTCCACGCTGGATTTAGGGAGCTAGCCTCAACCTTTCAATTCATTTATCAACCCACCACGCCTTCGAGTTAGTCTATTATGGTGGATGTTCTAACGGCTGGTGCGATTTCCGTTTTAATCAGCCTAGTCCCGACCGTTCTCGGAGCCTCCCCTCTGGCATTACGTCGAAGAATACTTGAATCGTCGCGATGGATCTTCGCCAGCCTCTCATTAGGAATTTTTATGAGTTTTTTCCTAGATTTTATCAGTAATGCATCAGCTCTAGGTGTCTCCCTCGGTCTTAGAGTTAGTGGCACACAGATACTCCTTGTCCTTTCCTTTTCGATAGGGGCTATCGGTATTGCTTTCCTCAAACATCGATTTGGAAGATTAGGTGAAGCGAATAACTTTCTACCTCTTGCCTATCTGGTGGCTCTTGCCTTGAGCTTCCACAGCCTAGCGGAGGGACTTCTAATCGGATCAGACTTGAAGATAGCAGGCCTATCTACGGAGATAGGGACAGTTGCTCAAGCATTTTCCTTTTTCCTCCATAAGTTCTTTGAA